>JBPEXC010000430.1:0-18727 GCA_052032035.1 Acidimicrobiales bacterium
CAACGCGCTCGGCTCGTGGCTCGACCGGTCGAGCTACCCGAACGTCGAGATCGTCGCCGTCGTCGACCACAAGAGCACCGTCGAGCTCGCCGATCACCTGCGATCGCTGGCCCCGGAGCGCCTGCGGGTCGTGAAGGACGAGCGGCCCTTCAACTTCGCGGCGGCCGCCAACCTGGGCGTGCAGGCCTCGTCGGGCTCGGTCGTGGTCCTCCTCAACGACGACACCGAGGTGATCCAGGCCGACTGGATCGAACGGCTCGTCGCCCTCGTCTCGGACGACGGCGTGGGGGCGGTCGGCACGAAGCTGTTCTACGGCGACGGCCGCATCCAACACGCCGGGGTGACGATCCGCCGGCTCCGGCCCGATCACACCTACCACGGCTACCCCGGCGACACCCGGGGCCACGGCGACGAGTTGGTGACGACGATCAACACCTCGTCGACGACGGGGGCGTGCCTGGCGGTGCGGCGCGATCACTGGGACGCCGTCGGCGGAATGACCGAGGACTTCCCGCTCAACTACAACGACGTCGACCTGTGTCTCAAGCTCGACCGTGAGGGTTGGCGGACCGTGGTCGACAACTCGACCTCGCTGATGCATCTCGAGACGTCGTCGCGGCCGCACGGCAGCGAGAGCTGGGAGGACGATGCGTTCGTGGCCGCCTGGCCCCGCATCGCCGAGCCCGACCCCTTCGACAGTCCCAACTTCGTCGACCTCGGCATGGAGCACCTGCCGAAGCCGCCGGCCCTCGTGCGCCTGTCGGCGATCCGAGAGAACGCGCCGCCGGCGCGCGTGCGGCCGGGTCGTCAGGCCCTGGGCTGGTAGCTCGGGTTGGGGAGTGCGCGTGCGGGAGCTCGCTCGTGCCCCCACTCCTGGAGCATCGTCAGGATCGCGGGAGGCGGCTTCTCCTCTGACGTCGAGTGGTCGAAGATCGGGTTGTCGTAGGGATCGGATCGCAGGAGTCGACCCCACCGGCTCTGCAGGATCGAGAGCTCGTCCGGCCGGACATCCGGCTGTCGAGACGACGACTCGAAGTGGAACAACCTCGTGTGCATGTCGAGGATGTTCCGCAGACCGGCATGGAGGAATCGGAAGCAGAGATCGACGTCGTTGTAGGACAGCGGCAGGTCCTCGGGGAATCCGCCCACGTCGAAGAACCGGTCACGGCGGACCATCAGGCATGCCCCGGTCACGGCGCTCACGTTGTGGGTCGCGACCTGGAGCCCGCCCATCAGCCCGTAGTAGGGGTGCTTGGCGCCCCGTGCTCGATGCTGGGGCACGGTTCTCGCCATGATGCCGGCGTGCTGGATCCGGCCGTCGGCGAAGTCGAGCCGGGCCCCGACGGCACCCACTCCCGGGAGAAGGGCGAACATCGCCATTCGCTCCAGCCAGTTCGGCGTGATGACCTCGATGTCGTCGTTCAGGAAGACGATCAGCTCGCCGCCGGCCCACGAGGCGCCGAGATTGTTGGCGGCGGAGTAGTTGAACGGGGCGTGGTCGCGAACGACTCGGACCCGTGGATCCATCGCCTGCAGATCGTGCTCGAGGACGAGATCTGCGTGTTGATCCAACACCACGATGATCTCGAACTCGGCGAAGGTCGATCGCCCGAGGATCGAGGCGATCGCCTGGTCGACCAACCTGACGGTCTCGCCGCGCACGACCCGATGCCGGCCACCGGTCACGATCACGATGCTCACCGTCGTGTCGGGAGCGCTGCGTGGCTCGTACTTGAGATAGCCGGGGTACCCCTCGATCTTGGTGGCCTCGGCATCGATGCCCACTCGGTCGAGATGCGACTGGATCGCTCTGAGGCCAGCGTCGTACGCCCACGGTTTCGCGTCCGGCCCGGATGCCGCGGAGTTGATCGACATCCGCCAGTGGTAGAGCACCTCGGGGATGTGGACGACCTCTCGCGCCTCCTCCGAGACACGGAGCGCCAGGTCGTGGTCCTGGGAACCGTCGTAGTCCGAGCGGAAGCCGCCCACTCGGCGGACGAGGTCGGTGCGGTACACCGTGAAGTGGCCGGTGTACATGTGGGACCGGAGTCGCTCCGGTGACCATCCGGGCTTCGGGAAGTGGTCGAGGCGTCGCCCGTTCTCGTCGAGCTTGTCCTCGTCGCTGTAGAGGAAGTCGGCGTCGGGGTGGGCTGCGATCTCCTGCACCATTCGTTCCAACGCCCAGGGAGCGAGGGTGTCGTCGTTGTCGAGGAGGCCGACGAATTCGCCGGTGGCGAGGGCGAGGGCGTCGTTGCTCGCCGCGGAGATACCCCCGTTCTCGGCGCGTTCGTTGACGAGGAGCCTCGGATCGTCGTACGACTCGATCGCGGCCCGGACCTCGGGAGGTTGGGGGCCGTCGAGGGCGAGACAGAGTTCCCAGCTCGGGTAGGTCTGATCACGCACCGAGTCGATGCACTCCCGCAATTCGCTGATCACCGGGTGGTACACCGGCACGAGGAGTGAGATCGTCGGGTCACCCATGGCCGAGCAGTCGGGTCTTGAGCGCTCGATACGGGGCGAGGAGGCCCCACATCACCCGCCAGGACGTCGAGGACTTCACGCCGGCCAGCTCCTCGGTGACGGCCTCGGTGCGTGCCGCCTGCTCGCGGAGCCCGACCACCCGGTCTTCGATCTTGTCGTGATAGAGCTGCAGGTGTTGGAGCTCGACGATGTGGAGGTGGAGCTCGGCCTTGGCTTCGGCCGCCTCGGCCTCGGCGTTGACCGTCGCCTGCCGACTCGTGAGCAGTTCCCGCCGGATCTCGGCGGATTCGCCCTCCAGCGTCGCGTTCCGGGCGCGGGCGGTGTCGAGTTCGGCGAGCAGGCGCTCGCGCTCCCCGTTGGGGAGCTCCGCCGCACGCTGCTGCTGGGCGAGTTCTGCGTTGAGGCGGACCACCTCGTCGCGCAGCTCAGAGCGTTCGGTGTGGAGCCGGATGCGGTTGCGCTCGTAGCCCTGGACGAGTTGGCGTGGGTTCCTCGTGCCACGGCGGAACAGGCCCGACCACGGGGCGAGTCGCGTGGTGTCGATGTCATGGTCACGCCAGAAGCCGAGTCCGGCGAAGAGTTCGGCCCAGTACTCGACCGGCCGCACGTTCACATGGGTGGGTTCGGCGAAGTCTCCCGGGGTGCTCGAGAGCAGCACGGCGTCGGTGACCTCGGTGATGTTGCGGAGCGCGACCCGTGCGTCGGCGTCCTCGAGGTGCTCGATCATCTCGATACAGGTGACGAGGTCGTAGCGGCCCTCGATCGGGTCGACGGCCGACGCGACCCAGACGTGTTCGGGAAGCGAGTCGTCGATGTCTGCGGCGCGGCCGATCGCGTAGTCGGAGAAGTCGAACCCCTTGGCGTCGACTCCTCGCTTGCGGAGTTCGTTGACGAGGAAGCCGTACGCACACCCCACGTCGAGCGTCCTGGCCGGGGCGATGTCCTCGACGATGAGGTCGGCGACGGACCCGAAGAACGCCGGCCAGGCTGGATCGTCGGGTTCGTAGGGCCTCCCGCCGAAGTAGTTCGCGTAGTAGTGCTCGCCGTACTGGGCGGCGTCGGTCTCGGTCATCCGTGGGCACCTCCGGCCCCGTTGTCGATGTGCTCGTTGTCGGAGACGGCCGACTCGAATCGGGCGTCGAGGTCGAGAAGTCCGTGGCGCTGTCGTGCGGTGCCCGGCTGCACCTTCAGCTCGGTGCTCCGCTCCCACCAGTCGTAGTTGTGGAGGAGGTCGGGTGTGTCGACGCCGGTGCTGATGTAGTACTGGCCAGGCAGCAGCGGGAGCCGGTCGATGTGGAAGTCGAAATGGCCGGTGCCCGGCGAGACGTCGCGTTGATCGAGCTGTGCGAGCTTGGAGTTCGGGCCGGCCACGTACACCCCGGTCTCGGTGTAGAACGCAACGCCGAAGACGGGCCGTTCGATCCTCTCGGTGGCTTCGAAGTGGACCCGGAGATGGAGCGGGTCGCCGCTGGAGGCGGTCGTCAGTTCCTGCCCATCGGGGCCGAGGATGGCGATGCGGGTCACCCGGATCTCGCCGGTGCCTCGCCGGGCGCCGGCGTGCATGTTCAGCGGATCGATCGTCGTGGCGTCGAGGCCCATGCGCTCGTTCTCCTGCTCGTTCACGCGGGCGAGGTAGTCCTCGATGATCTGCGTCGGTGGTCCGACCTCCTGGAGCTCACCGTGGTCGAGCCAAGCGACCTCGTCGCACAGTTGCTGCATCGTCGCGGCGTCATGCGAGACCAGCACGATGGTGGTCCCCCGACGACGCAGTGTGTAGATGTGGTCGAAGCACTTCCGCTGGAACTCCTCGTCGCCGACGGCGAGCACCTCGTCGACGAGGAGGATCTCCGGATCGACGTGGACGGCGATCGCGAAGCCCAGCCGCACGTGCATCCCGCTCGAGTAGACCTTCACCGGGGCGTCGACGAAGTCGCCGATGCCGCTGAACTCGGTGATCTCGTCGATCGCCGCGCCCATCTGCGCTCGTGACAATCCGAGCATCGCCCCGTTGAGGAAGATGTTCTCGCGGCCCGTGAGGTCCGGGTGGAAGCCAGACCCGAGTTCGAGCAGTGCGGACACACGCCCGTCCGTGACGATCGACCCGCTCGTCGGACGGTGGATGCCGGCGGTCAGACGGAGCAGGGTCGACTTGCCGGAACCGTTGTGGCCGATGATCCCGTAGAAGGAGCCCTTGGGGATGTCGAAGGTGACGTCCTTCAACGCCCAGAACTCCTTCGCCGGCGGTCGGCGGCCCCGGAGGAACGCCTCCTTGATCGAACTGGCTCGGTCGTTCTGCAAGACGAACCGCTTCGACACACCGGCAATCGAGATCGCAGGGGGAGCGGTCATCACAACTCCTCGCTGATTTCCATGGCCCGACGCCGGAAGTAGGCAAGGCCGAGCAGCGGCGAGATCGTGGCGAACGCGACCATCGCGACCACTCGCTCGAGGGGTGGGAGCTCGAGGAAGTAGACGAGATCGTGGGCCGCCTGGACGAACTGGCTGACGGGGTTCCACTCGACGATCTGCTTGGCGGGGAGTCCGTAGGTGTCGAGATCCTGATCGAGGAGCCCCATCGGGTAGACGATCGGGACGAGGAAGAACTGGAGGCTCAACGCGATGTTGATGAGATAGCGCACGTCACGGTACCTCGTGTTGAGGATCGCGGCGACGAAGCCGATCCCGAGGGCGAAGCTCGCTGCCCCCAGCAGGACCAGCGGCAAGAGCAGGAAGGTCCACGAGATGTTCAGGAGCGAGACCATCAACACGAGGAGGATCGCCAACTCGAACAGCGTCTGCACCAAGGTCGCGAGTGCTCCGCCGAGGATTGCGGTCTCGGTGGGGAAGTAGACCTTCTTGCGGAGATCCATCACCCCCGCCATCCAGTCCATCGATCCGTTGATCACACCGGCGAAGAGATTCCAGACGACGATGCCGATGAAGAGGTAGACCGCGAACAGTTCCGCTCGTCCGTTGGCGGTCTCGGGGGGCAGTGTGCGGAGGAAGACGCCGAACACCAGGGAGTAGATCACGACCGTCGAGAGCGGGTTGATGAGCGACCACAGCCAGCCGAGCAGGCTCCGCTTGTACCGGGCGCGCATCTCCCGCTGGGCGAAGTTGAGGACCAGTGGCAGCGGCAACGATGCCGAGGTTTCGGGAACGCCGCGGCTCGGCGTCCGAGCGGGCGGGGAGGAGACCACCATGGCCCCGAAGCGTACGGGGCGCTGCCCGTCGTCGTGGGGAGGGATCGGAAACTCTGCCCTATGCTTCGAGGTTCGTGGTGGGGATCGGGAACAGAGCGCTTCGCCGGGCGTGGGAAGTGCTTCGGGAGATCCCGCTCGGCGCCGCCTTCTTCGTCGTGGTCGCCGTCGTGGCCGTGGGCCCCCCGCTCGTCGGAGGGGGTGTGTTGGCCGGCACCGACGTGGTGCGCCGATATCAGCCGTGGTCGGCGCTGGACGGTGAGGTCGAGACCCGGTTGCCTGTCGGCGACACCGTCGATTCGCGCTTGAGTTCCATCATCGCGAACAGAGAGCGGCTCTCAGGCGGCGACCTCCCGCTCTGGGATCCCACGATCGCCGGCGGGAACGAGCGCATCGCCGTGCCGAATGGGTCTGCTCTGCACCCCGTGACGTGGATCTACTACCTCGCTCCGTTGCCGATCGGCCTGGCCTGGGCGGCGTTGGCGACGATCTGTATGGCGGGCGGCGGCACCTACCTGTTCCTTCGGAGGGTGGGAGTGGGAGAGGTCGGCTCCACCGCGGGAGCGCTCATCTACGCCTTCAACGGATTCCAGGTGGTTTGGCTCCACTGGCAGCATCCGATCGTCGGCGCAACCGTGCCGTATTTGTTCTGGGCGCTCGAGTCGCTCCGTCAGGAACGATCGCGCCGCGCGTGGGTGAGGCTGGCGGTGGTCACCTTCCTGCTCGTCGCCGCAGGCTTCCCCGCCGTCGTGGTGCACGCGGTCTACGGGCTCGTCGTGTTCGGGCTCGTGACGGCGGCCGCCGACGTCGCCGCCGCAAGGTCTGGCGAGCGTGCAGGTGCTGCGCGATCGACTTCAGCGCCCCTGGTCGCCGGTGCGGTGGCCGCAGGGTTCGGAGCCTTGATGGCGGCCGTCCAACTCGTGCCCTTCCTCGCCCAGATGCAGCGTGTCGATCTCGGCTATCGGGCAGCCAGCCACCTGTCGAATCTGCCGTTCAAGACCCTTGCGACCGCGGCCTTCCCCTTCGCCTTCGGCAGCCCGAATGCCGGGCGGTACTTCGGACCTGACAACCCGATGGAAGCGCTGGCCTTCGTCGGCATTCTCAGCCTTCCTCTGGCGGCCTTCGGGGTCGCTCGACCTCGAGCGGATCTCCGGCCCGGGACTCGTTCGGCCCTGGTACTCCTGGTCTTGTCGACCAGCTTGCTCCTCTTCGGCCCGTTGGTGGAGGTCACGGCGTGGATGCCCGGCTGGTCGGGGAGCTTCGTCGGTCGTCTCCGAGGCTTCTGGGCCTTCTCGGTCGCATGTCTCGCCGCTCTGGGTGTCGACACGCTGGTCGGCGGCGCGGAGGTGCCGAAATGGCGGCGTGCGTCGATTGCCCTCGGGGCGATGTTCGCCCTCGGGGCGGGGGCGATGGTCCTCTGGAGCACGGCGAGCGCAGAGCCCGACGACGTCGGCACCCATCGCTCCCTCGTCCTCGGTCTCGCCGTCCTCGCTGCGGGCGCAGCGGTGATCGTGATGCCACGCCCCCGACTCCGTGCGGTCGGGATCCCGATCTTGCTCGCCGTACAGATCCTGGCGTTCACGTGGCAGTTCTGGCCCCGGGTGGGAGACGACGACTTCTACCCGTCGACCGAGGCGCACGAGTTCCTCCGTCAGCATCAGGGCCTCAGCCGCACGGTCTTCGACGAGCTGCACTTCTATCCGGGCACGACCAGGGCGTACGGCCTCCGGTCGCTGACGGGCCACAGCTTCATCGGCCGGCGTTGGCGCGACTACCTGCTCGCGATCCAGGCGGATGCGTTCCGGATGTCCCCGACGTTCCCGATCTTGCGGGTACATGACGGCACCACGGTGTTCAACCCCCTCCTCGACCGAGCGAGCGTCCGCTTCGCGGCGATGGGCATGGACGCGCCGGTCATCGGGACGCGACGCGACGAGTCGGTCGAGGTCGAGCTCGTCGAGGTCAGCGGGAGCCTCGAAGCCGCCGTGCCGTTCAGCGGCATCCGGGGATTGGTCGTCACCCCATCGGGGTCGGTGTCCGCGAGCGGTGAGCTCGTCGTGACCGTCGTCGGCGCGGACGGAGCGCCGTTGAGCCGACGAGTGTTCAAGGGGGGGAGTATCGAGGGGGCCTTCGAGCTGCCGGTGGCCGAGGCCCCGGGCTCGCGGGTTCTGCGCTTCGAGGGAACCGGCGTTCTCGGTGGTTCTGCGACGTCGGTCGACCTTCGACCGATCGATCCTGCGGACGACGGCTTGTCGCTTGTCTTCGCGCGGGACGCCGCGATCTACGAGCGCTCCGGATCGCTGCCGTTCGTGCGGTTCGCGACGGCGACGGTCGCCGTGCAAGAGGATGCCTGGTCGACACAGATCGCTGCGCTGCCGACATCCACGGTGGTCGTCGACGCCGAGCACGCCGGGATGACCGGATCAGGGCAGGTTCGCTCGGTCGACGCGAGCGACCCGGATCGAATCCTTGTCGACGTCGAGGTCGAGGGGGACGCGATGCTCGTCGTCGCTGCCGGACTCGTCGACGTCTGGCGGGTATCGGTCGGCGGCGAACCTGCGGAACTCGTCACGGTCGATCACGCGCTCACCGGGGTGGTCGTGCCGGCCGGGGCCACGCAGGTCGAACTGTGGTATCGGCCGCCTCGAGCACGGATGGGCATCGGGCTCTCGCTCGGCGCAGCCCTCGTGCTGGTCGCCGTCGGCATCACGCCGCGTCGAGGTCGTCGAACGGAGACGGGCGACCAGACTCTCCGGAGGGGACCGGAGGGTCAGCGCCTCTCGGCGGCGAGCAGGTAGCCGATCGAGACGAGACCGGCAGAACCGCCGAGCCCAGTGCGTTCCCCCTGACGCTCCATGAGACGCACTTGGGGAGCGGTGAGCATCCGCCGGACCGCAGGGCGCTCCGAGAGCGGCCGCTGTCCGAGCGATGCGGCGAGGCGGTCGAGGACACGCGGGAGCCCGTTGGTGACGATGTGTGCTCCGAGCATCCCCAGTCCGCCCTTGGCTCCGAGATCGACGACGTCGAACCTGTGGCGTTCGCAGAGGGAGCGCAGCCCGTGTTCGGTGAATCGCCAGAAGTCGAAGGGGGCCTCGTGGATCGGATAGATGAATGGCACCGTCGCGAGGAGATGACCGCCCGGTCGCAGCACACGGTGGACCTCGGCGACTGCGGCCTCGACATCGGCGACGTGCTCGAGGACCTCGGTTGCGAGGACGACGTCGACCGACTGATCCTTGATCGGCAGACGATTCGCCGAGCAGATTGCGGCCAGACCGGGGCTGGGAGTCATGTCGACGGCGATCGATGCGTCGACCAGGCGGTTGTACCACACTCGGTAGGGCTGGTTGCCGGCTCCGAGATCGAGGAGTCGCCCGCGGACGAGCGGGGACTGACGCGCCAGCCAGGTGCCGATGTAGCTGGCGGGAATCAGTGCCGAGGTCGAAGACGGATCGGGCAGGGGCACGCCGCGCTCGTCGAGGGTCATCGATCCGAGCCGTTCCCGCTGGCGGGATTCGTCGAGACCTTCTTGGAGCGGAGCGGTGGTAGTGCCCGTCATGCCGTCGGTGACGGCATGACGATGGATGCGGCGGGGCGTGCCGGGTTCCTGACCATGCATGTGAGACTAGGTCGCGTCGTCGGTCGAGATGGTGACGTCCCGCGAGAGATGGTGCGTATGCTGCCGGTGTCGTGATCACATCGAGGCAATCCACGCCGGGTGGATCGGCAAGCGGGCGGCGGGTCCTCGTCGTGGCCTCCACCTTCCCCGCCCACGCCGAGGATCCGGTGCCGGCGTTCGTGCGGGACCAGGTCGTGGCGATGGCTGCCGCAGCGCCCGATGTCGAGTGGCACGTGCTCGCGCCCCACGATCGACGCTCCGGGACGGAGCCGACCCGCCACCACCCAGAGTTCGTCGAGCACCGTTTCCATTACGCCTGGCCTCGGCGGCTCGAGACACTCGCCGGGCGCGGGATCATGCCGACCCTCCGTGACCGTCGGTGGATGTACGCGCTGTTGCCGTCCTTCTTCGCGGGAGAGGCTGTCGCCTTGTTCCGCTTGGCCCGCCGTCTACGGCCCGACGTGATCTACGCGCACTGGTTCACCCCGCAGGGGATCGTCGCGGCATGGGTGGCGCCACAGGTCGGAGCGAGGTTCGTCTTCACCACCCATGCCTCCGACGTCGCGATCTGGAACAAGATCCCTGTCGTCGGCCGCACCATCGTGCGGTGGCACGCCCGTCGCGCGCATGCCATCACGGCTGTCTCCCGGCGATCGATGCAACGGCTGAGCGACTTCTTCGACCAGCAGGCGTGGGCGTCGATCGAAGACCGGGCGAGCATCGTGCCGATGGGCGTCGACGTCGCAGAATGGGGAAGCGGTGAGCGTGACCGGACCATCGTGTTCGTCGGACGGCTCGCCGAGAAGAAGGGTGTCCAGGTGCTGCTGCCTGCGGTTGCGCAGATCGCCTCGACGCTTCCAGGCTGGAAGCTCGTGGTCGCCGGCGACGGTCCGTGGCGCGAGCGGCTCGAGGCCCAGGCCGCCGACCTCGGCATCGAGGTGGAGTTCCCCGGCTACGTCACCGGGGAACGGAAGCGGCGGCTCGTGGAGACCGCCGGCGTGTTCGTCGTGCCGTCGATCATCGCCTCCGATGGCGACGCGGAGGGGTTGCCGGTGGCACTGATGGAGGCGATGGCGGCCGGACGAATCTGTGTCGCGACCAACGAGAGTGGCGCCGACGACGTGATCACCGACCAGGTGAACGGGTTCCTGGTCGGCCACCGCGACGTCACGGCCCTCGCCGCAGCCCTGATCGAGGCTGCGGAACTCGACCCGCCGGCTGCCGAACGACTCGGGTCCGCCGCTCGCGAGCGAGCCCTGCAATTGGCGTGGCCCGACATCGCCCGCCGCCATCTCGACCTCCTCCTGGATCGCACATGACCGTTCGTTCCGTCCTCCTGCTCAACAGCGACATCGCGGTGAACCGCGGTGACCGAGCCATCACCGAGGGCATCCTGACGCTCGTTCGCCAGCGGTTCCCCGGGGCGCAGACCACGGTGGTCAGCCAGCAGCACGTACGCGATGGGGCGTGGTACGGCAGTGATGTCCTCGACATGGACATCATGTCGCTCGATCCTCGCGACCTGGTCCGGGTCGTCCGGGCCGCCCGACGGGCCGATCTGGTGTTCTGGGGCGGCGGCGAGATGTTGAAGGACTACACCAACCGGGCCGCCCTCTGGTACTGGGCGGTGAAGATCGGAGCGGTGTCGCTCGCCAATGAACGTCTCTATGGCGTCTATCAGGGGATCGGCCCGACGCTGTCGGAACGAAGCCGTCGACTGATCGTGCAGATTGTCGAGCGGGCGCGGGTCTTCATCGTCCGCGACCAGGAGTCGTTCGACAAGGCCGTCGCGTGGGGGGCGGACCCGGAACGGCTGGTGGTGTCGTCCGATCCCGCCGTGCTGCCGGAAGCGATCGAACCCGACGACGACCTGCGAGGCAGGCTCGCCGACGAGCACGGCCTCGATGCCGGCTTCCTCGACGACTTCGTCTGTCTCGCCCCACGCGACTGGTTCCACTACCGCACCGGCGGGTTCCTGCCGTACAAGTTCGCTCGGCGGCTGCCCTGGCGTCGCAGGGCCGAGGGCACCGCAGACCCTCGCAATCGCCGCTATCACGAGTCCCTCGCCGGGCTGCTCGACGAACTCCTCGCCCGCAGCTCGGGCGGGGTCCTGCTCGTGCCGATGCACATGGCGGAGAGCGATGGCGACCTCTGCGAATGGCTCCGGGAACGCAGCACGAGTCCCGATCGCGTGCGCGTCCTCGGGGTCGATTCCCTCGGCCCGTCCGAGCTGCGGACGGTGTTCGCTCTTGCTCGGGCGATGGTCGGATTCCGGCTCCACGCCACGATCCTCGCCACGAGCGCCCGGGTGCCGTCGATCAACATCTTCTACGTCGACAAGGGGCGGGTCTACTTCGACCAACTCGGCCAGACCCGCTGGGCCCTGCCGATCGAGGCGGCCCTGGAAGACGATTTCGTCTCGCGAGTGGGTGACCTCTTCGAGGACCTGCTGAACGATGCGGATCAGGTCCGTGCCGAGCTCGCCGAGGCGACCGAGCGGCTCCGGTCGTCGATCAGCGAGGCGTTCGACGCGATCGTCGCATTTACGTGAGCTCCTCGGACTCGACAGCGCCACCCCCCGGCGGCACGATCGCAGCCGGTCGTCAGCGCCCGTGGTGGAAGCGGGCGCTCGAGGTGTCGTTCTACGTCGGGCTGGTCACGTTCGCCACGCTCTATCTCCGATCCCTCGATCTCGACCAGCTGCGAGGCCTCTCACCCCGTTGGTGGGCGCTGGCCGTAGCGACCGCCCTGTCGCTCGGCTTCCGCTATTGGGGCGCATTCATCTGGACCGTGCTCCTGCGGAAGCTCGGAGCCCGGAATGTGCGGCTCGACGCCGAGCTGGTTCACGTCTACGCCCGCTCGTGGCTCGGTCGCTACATCCCCGGGACCGCGCCTTGGATCCTGGGGAAGATCTGGTTCGCCTCCGAGCACGGCGTCGATCGGGGCAAGCTCGCCATCAGTTCCCTCCTCGAGGCCGGCCTGCAGATCGTCGTGCAGTTGGTGTTCGCCTTCGCGCTCCTGGCCTTCGATCCTCGGCTCGATGTTCTCTCCGACAGTGCTCGGTCACTGCTGATCGTCGCGATGGTGCTGTGCGTGGTAGCGCTGGTGCCCGTCGTGTTCAACGCCGTGGTCGGCCTGGCCCTCCGGGTCCTCCGTCGGAAGCCGTTGTCGCAGGCAGATCGGGTGACATGGCCGACCGTGGCGACCGGGTTCGGGCTCTACCTCGTCGGCGCCCTCGCCGGTGGGTCGGTGCTCTTCTTCCTCGCTGTCGCCGTCGAGCCCGAGCTGGGCGTGGCCGAAGCGCCCTTCGTGCTCGGGGCCGCGAGCCTGGCCGGCGCAGCAAGCCTGCTGGCGGTCTTCGTGCCCGGCGGGTTGGGAGTCCGCGAAGGCATCCAGGTTGCGCTGCTGCGCTTGATCATGCCGACCGAGGTCGCTGTGGTCGTGGCGGTCCTGGCCCGCCTCCACGGCGTGGCGATCGACGCCCTCTTCTTCGCCATGGCGCACCTCCACCGGTCCGTCGGTCGCCGCCGCACCGGCTCTCTCCCCGGATGATCGACGGCCGTTCGTCGAGGCTCGGGTAGCATCGGGCCGGTGGCGTCCGAACGACTCCTGATCATCCAGATCCCGTGTCTCAACGAGGAGGCCCAGCTCCCGGCGACGCTGGCCGACCTGCCACGTGAGGTTCCCGGGTTCGACCGGGTCGAGTGGCTGATCATCGACGACGGCTCCTCGGATCGCACGATCGAGGTCGCTCGCTCCCACGGGGTCGACCATGTGGTGAAGCTGCCCCAGAACCGCGGGCTGGCCCACGCCTTCCAGGCCGGGCTCGACGCCTGCCTCAAGCTCGGCGCCGACGTGATCGTCAACACCGACGCCGACAACCAGTACGACGCAGCGGCGATCCCCCTGCTGGTCGAGCCGATCGTGGCCGGTCGAGCCGACCTGGTGGTGGGTGACCGCGACGTGCGGTCGGTCGAGGAGTTCTCCGGTCTGAAGATCCGCCTCCAGCTCCTCGGCAGTTGGGTGGTCCAGAAGGCGTCCGGCACGTCGGTGCCCGACGCCACCTCCGGCTTCCGGGCCTACAGCGTCGAAGCCGCGATCCAGCTGATCGTCGTCAACCGCTACACCTACACCCTCGAGTCGATCATCCAGGCCGGGAAGCTCAGGACGTCGGTCGTGTCGACGCCGGTGGCGACCAACGAGAAGACCCGTGAGTCGCGTCTGTTCGGCTCGATGTGGAGCTACATCCGGCGGAACGCCCTGGTGATCACCCGCGTCTTCGCGGCCTACGAGCCGCTCCGCTTCTTTGCCTTCCTCGGGGCGGTCCTGTTGGCTTTCGCCCTCGCGGCGTTCACCCCGTTCCTCTACGACATGGTCGCCAACGGCGACACCAGCGGTCACCTCCAGTCGATCGTGCTCGGCGCCGTGTTCGTCCTCGCCGCAGTGCAGATGTTCGCCCTCGGCTTCCTGGCCGACCTGATCGCCTCCCACCGGTTGGTCACCCAGCGGACCCTGGAGCGGGTCCGGCGACTCGAGTTGGCCGCCGGTGTGCCACCGACCTACTACCTGCCCGCCGAGGCGTCGGAGCTCGACACGGCGGGGGACGCTCCGGTCGACGGCCGGGATCGATCGCCGGCCTCAGAGACCGCCCGCCGTGGCGGCCTCGACGGCGGCGTCGAGCTGCGCGTGGGCTCGGGCCCAGGTGAAGGTCGACGGCACCGCTCGGGCTCGGTCGAGTAGCTCGGCGGCCAGCGCCCGATCGGTCGTGATCCGGCGCACCCCCTCGGCGATGCCGGCCGGCGTCGGCTCGACCACGAGCCCGGCCCCGGTCTCGTTGACGATGTCGACCAGCCCACCCCCGTCGTCGCACACGACCACCGGACGCTGCCAGAGCATCGCTTCGAGCACGGTGAGGCCGTAGTCCTCCCGGTAGGCGGGGGCGACGAACACCGACGCTTCGGCGTAGGCCCGGTCGCGTTCGCGATCGCCGACCGGGCCGAGGATCCGGGCCCGGCTGGGCGCGCCGTCGCGGGGCGCGGTCACGTCGAGTGCGGAGGTCATCCACAACGCCTCGGCGTCGAGGGAGGCGACGATGCCCGGGTCGGCGGCGAGGCGGGCGTCGAGGCGCTTCAGCGACGCCATGCGGCCCCCACCGCCGATCAGCTGCACCTCGGTGTCGCCGAGCAGGTGAGCGGCGGCGACGACCAGTTCGGTGCGCTTGGGCCACTCGTGACGACTGACGCAGAGCACCGGCCCGTCGGGATCCCAGGCCGGCACCTCGTCGGGCGGCGAGGTGAGGGGCGGGGCGTGGAGGAGGCTGACGTCGTCGGTCACGTCCCAGTACTCGGCGAGCCGCCCCCGCACCTCGGGGCTTCCCGCCAGCCAGTGGCGGACGCCGCCCTGGAGGGCGAGGTCGGTCTCCCGGACCACCTTGCAGGCCCGTTCGTGATGGGCGGGGTCGACCTCGCCGAGGCCGACGAAGGGGCCGGCCAGGTCGTAGAAGACCCGGGCGTGGTGGTAGAAGAGCGACAACACCCGGGGGTGATCGGCCAGGAAGGTGGGCGGCTGGGTGCTCAGCACGAGGTCGTAGCCCGACAGGTCGATCCGGCGGACGTCCTCGATCAGGCCGAGGTAGCGGAAGAACTCGGTGTGCTCGGGCCAATGCTCGCGGCTCCGGGGCACCCCCCAGGTCTCGCGCGGCGTGATCAGCGCCGGGAACGCTTCGGTCCGGACGTCGTGCCCCGTCGCCACGAGGTGGTCGACCAGCCGGTCGAGGAGGCGCTCGAAGCCGCCGGCGGCGCCCCAGTCGGGCTTGACGATCCCGATCCGCAGCCCGCTCACGAGTCGCCCCCTGCGTCGGAGCGCCGGTCGGCCCGCAGCGACGCCACCTCGGCCCGGAGCTCGAGCAGTTCGAGCTGGGCGGCGTGGAGCTGTTCGGCCATCGACTCGACCGCCTCGAGCACCGACTCGTTGTAGTGGACCTGCTCGTTGGACAGGGCTCGACCCACCCGGACCACCAGCGACTTCGCGGCCCGCATGCGGGCATCGACCGGGAGGTGCTGGCCGACGAAGCGGTGTTCGCGGGCGAACTTGAGGTGTTCCCGCACCGCCGGATCGATCCGGGAGTCGAGCGGGGTCGGTTCGCCGCGCCGGGCGGCGGCGCCGACGAGTTCCATGGTGGCCTCCACCGGGTCGGACGGGGGCGGCGGGGCGGTGGCCAGCGCCGGGCTCGAGGTCCGTCGCGTCACCGGCCGCTCGGGCGGCAGCTCGCCGTCGACCAGGGCCAGGACCTCGCGGGCCCACCGCTCGCCGAGACGGCTCCAGTCGAACCGTTCCTCGACCAGCATCCGGCCCGCCGACAGGCGGTCGGCGGGGAGCGAGCGGGCGTCGTCGAGCCCCGTCGCGAGGGCGCCGGCGGTCTGCTCGACGACCCGGACGACGTCCTGGGCGTCGCCGAGCCCTCGGGCCCCTACCTCGGTGGTGAGCACCGGCACGCCGACGGCGAGGTAGTCGTAGACCTTCAGATTGGAACCGCCGCCCGACACCATCGGGTTGAGGGCCACGTCCGCGCCGGCCATCAGCGGCCACAGCAGCGACTCGGCGAACACCGCGATCAGCGACACGTTCTCGGGGAGGTCCTCCCCGGCGAATTCGCTCGTGTGGCTGCCGGCGAGCACGAACACCCAGTCGGGGCGGCGGCGGGCCACGTCGAACACCAGGCGTGCTGCCTCGACGTTCGGCGGATGCCACGACCCGATGAACACGCCGAGCGGACGGTCCTCGGTGTCGGGGCGGCCGACCGCGGCGAGCACCTCGGCTCGGGCCGGGGCGACGTGCTCGGCGCTCCGACGGGGGAGGGCGTCGGTGTCGACCCCGTTGTCGACCACGGCGGTGGCGACGTCGGGATGGCCGGCGTCGGCGAGGAGGCCCTCGAGGTCGGCGGCGGTGCAGGCCACCACCAGCGACGACCGGCGGGTCGCGGCCGCCTCGACCGCCGAGGTCTGCCCCGCCAACCAGCGGCCGAGGTCGCCGTGGCGTTCGAACAGCCCGGCCTTGAGCCGGGCCTCCACGTTCTGGGAGTCGTGCACGATCGGCACGTCGACGTCGCCGACGAGGGGGAGCAGGAACGGCTGCGCGCCGACGACGACGTCGGCGGTCTCGAGCTGGCGGGCGAGCTCCTCGGCGAAGGCGGGCGTGGCGTCGGTGATCCGGGCAGCGATCACGTCGTCGGCCGGCACCCGCCCGAGGGCGAAGTAGAGGTCGTCCTCGGCCTTGGTCTGGGCGTCGGTGCGGCCGACCTCCACCTGGTCGATGCCGGGCTCGATCCGGCGGCGGCGGATGCCGTCGACGTGGGCGGAGCTGACCAGGACGGTGACGTCGGCCCACCGGGCCAACGACCGCAGCAGGTGTCGGACCCGGCGCTGGCCGCCGCCGATCATCGGGTCGATCGCATAGGTCGACAGCGCCAGGACGTGGGGTCGGGCGACGGGCCGGCCGAGTTCGTCGATCTCGTCGAGGAGCGGGGTCCAGTCGACGCTCGCCGCCGAGCGGCGAGCGTTCAGCGCCAACTCCCAGCGGACCTGCGGGTTCTCGGCGATGTGGCGCATCGCCCACGCCACCCGGTCGGGCGTCGGGTCGACGATCATGCCGCTCACGCCGTGCTCGATCAGTTCCTTGGCGCCGCCGCTGTCGGTGGTGGTCACCACCGGCGTGCCGGCTCGCATCGCCTCGAGCGAGATCAGCCCGAAGTCCTCCCGGTCGGGGGTGAACACGACGGCGGTGGCGGCGGCGTACTCGGCGGCCAGCTGCTCCTCGGACAGGTAGCCGAGCAGCTCGACGCGCGGGTCGCCGGCGGCCAGGGCCTCGAGCTCGGCCCGCATCGGGCCGTCGCCACCGACGCGCAGGACGGCGGTCGGGTCGTCGATCAGGGCGAACGCCCGGATCACGAGGTCGATCCGCTTGGGTCGGTCGTGGCGGCTGGTCGTGAAGAAGCGAGAACGCAGCGGCGGCACCGTCGCCTCGCGTCGGGGCAGGTTGGTTTCCGGGCGCGACACCATCACGGTCCGCTCGGGCGGGAAGTAGCCGGCCCGCGACGCCGTCTCCTCCGCGTTGGCGGCCAGGAACCGCACGCCCGGTCGGGCGAACGCAGCGTCGTCGAGGTGACGGACCACCCAGCGGGCGAGGGGACCGGGGTAGGCGACGACCGGGTCGTCGGGGTCGACCTCGTCGAGCAGCCCGAGGGTCGCCTCGATCAGCTCGTCGGGCCGGCCGGCCAGCGGTGCCAGGCGAGCCCGCATCGCATCGCCGGCGGCGGTGTCGCCGAGCTCGCCCCGGACCGTCGGGTAGGTGTCGTAGAGGCCGCGGAGACGGTGGATCAGATAGAGCAGATGGTTGTCGTGGTCGACCATCCACGCCGGGTACTTGCCGGTGATGACCAGGTCGTAGTCCGACACGTCGAGCGCCCCGAAGCGGCGGTAGCCGTCGAGGACCTCGCGAAGCGTCCGTTCGGGGAACTCGACGACCCGCAACTCGGTGTCGTGGCCGCGCTCGGCCAGCCGGTCGGTGAGGGCCTGCCAGTGGCGTTCGGCGCCGCCGGTGCCGTGCTCGGGGGAACCGGGGTGGATCAGCCCGATCCTCACCGCTGCGCCTCCCGCTGTGCTGCTTGCTGTGCTTCTCGCTCGGCGTGCTCGGCCCGGCCGCGACGGATCGCCCGCTCGATCAGGTGCTCGGCGTAGGCGACGTCACCGGCGAAGCGGGCGCGTTCGAGGCGGCGACGCGAGGCCGCCGCGGTGGCGGCCGCCGCCTTCAGCGCATCGAGCTGGCGATCGTCGAGGCGACGGCGAGCGACCCGTTCGGCCCGGTCGCGAGCGTCGACCAGACGGCGGGAGAGGTCGTCACCACGGAGCACCGGGGCACTCTAGCGGGCGCCGCGATCGGGCCCGTGGCGTCAACCGGCGCCCACCTCGACGGTGGCGGTCGCCTCGGCCGGGAGCCATGCCACACCCTCCTGCACCACCCCGGCCACCGCCAACCACTCGCCGAGCGCGATCGGGGCGTCGGCCGCCGGCAGCGTCCCGGTGACCTCGACCGCCTCTCCCGGCCACACGATCGCGGGCAGCGGCACCCGGACCGGTTCGATCAACCGGTCGCCGGGCCGCGTCGGGTCCCGCCACTCGAGGCCCACGTTCACCCCGCCGGCGCCCTCGAGTCCGAGGTGGGGGACCAGGGCCCGGGGCCCGAGGTTGGTGAGCCGCACGGTCACCGTCACCTCGTCGCCGACGGTGGCCCGGTCGGCGACGTCGAGCACGTCGATCTGCAGGCCCTGCGCGGCGTCGACGCCGTCGCCGACGAACGGGGCGTAGGGGGCGTCGGTGATCGGCCGGACGCCGCGGGCGAGCTCGCCGGCGGCGCCCGAGCCGTAGAGCCC
>JBPEXC010000431.1:0-14507 GCA_052032035.1 Acidimicrobiales bacterium
GCGAGCTCGCGGATGCTGTGCATCGCCAGCTGCGCCGCTCCGAGGTCGACGGTCGGCACGCCGAGCTGTCCGGCGGTGACCGGCCCGATCGTCGATCCGCACGGCAGGTCGTTGCGATGGATGTAGGTCTGCACCGGCACGCCGGCATCGCGGCAGATCGAGCGGATCCGACCCTCGCTGATCGCATCGGTCGCATACCGCTGGTTGGCGTTGCGCTTCACCACGACGCCCTCGTTGACGGCGATCGTGTGGCTCGGCTCGTGACGGTCGGGGTAGTTCGGGTGCGTGGCGTGAGCGCCGTCGGCCGACACGACCAGCGAGCGGGCCAAGGCCGCCAGGTGTGCGCCGCGATCGAGGCCGATCGAGAGGCTGATGCGTTCGAGCACGGCGCCGAGGGCGGCGCCGGCCGCGCCGGTGGCCGAGGTCGAGCCGATCTCCTCGTGGTCGTAGAGGACCAGGACAGGGATGCCACCCGGGGCGCCGTCACCGGCGGCGATCGAGCCGGCGGCGTCCGCCAGCGCCCGCACCCCGCAGAACGACGAGAACAGGTTGTCGATGCGGGCCGAGGCCAGCAGGTCACCGTCCAGGCCGACGACGGCCGGGGCCTGGGTGTCGAAGGTCATCAGGTCCCACCCGAGGAGGGCGTCCGGCTCGACGTCGAGCTGCTCGGCGAGCCAGTCGACGAACGGCGGCGCGTCACCGAGCGCCCAGACCGGCGTGAGGTGCTTCTGGGGGTCGAGCTTGAGGCCGTCGGTGCTGATGGCCCGGTCGAGGTGGATCGCGAGCTGGGGCACCCGGAGCAGGGGACGGTCGTCGAGCAGCAACCGCTGCTCCGGTCCGTCGTCGCCGGCGACCGTCACCCGTCCGGCGAGCCCGAGATCGCGATCGAGCCACGAGTTGAGCAACACGCCGCCGTAGACCTCGACGCCGAGCTGGGACCACCCGGCGGACCGAACGTCGGCGTGGGTGCGGATCCGCAGGTTGGGGGAGTCGGTGTGGGCCCCGACCACCGTGAAGTGCGCGGCGTCGACGTCGAGCCCCTCCGGCACCACCCACGCCACCAGCAGCCCGCCGACCGTCGCCACGTGGGCGCCCGGACCGCCCGGGAGCTCGGCGTCGAGGGCGACCGCGTCGAATCCCGCCGCCGCGAGCCGTTGCGCCCCGGTCGCCGCTGCGTGGTAGGGCGTCGGCGACGCCGTGAGATCGTCGAGCAACCAGCCGATCGTCGACGGTTCGTCACCCTTCGTGGTGGCGGGGGCGGCGACAGGATCGGAAAGCGGGGTCACGACCCGAGAACCTACTCCGACGTTCGCCCCGCGCCGTGGCGGATCGCCGCTCCATCGCCCCAGCCGATCGGTTCGGCCCGCGAGATAGTGGATTGCGAACGTGGTCACGCAAAGCGGTAAGGTTGACCGACCCGGCAGGGCCAGTGCTGTCCCCGCCTCCGACCGCTACCCGATCCGGAGACCCGCGTGCTGCACCGTCTGAACGGGCTTGGGCTGCCTGCTGCCCAAGGCCTCTACGACCCCGCTTACGAACACGACGCCTGCGGCGTCAGCTTCGTGGCCGACCTCCACGGCGGCCCGACCCACCAGACCGTGCTCCACGGCCTGAACGCGCTGACCTGTCTGCAACACCGGGGTGCCACCAACGCCGAACCCAACACGGGCGACGGCGCCGGCATCCTCACCCAGGTCCCGCACCGTTTCCTCGCCGACGAGATCGACGGCCTGCCCGAGCAGGGCGCCTACGCCGTCGGCATGGCGTTCCTGCCCACCGACGACGCCGCCCTGAGCGCCGTCAAGGCGAAGGTCGACCAGATCGCCGGCGAGGAGTCGCTGCGCGTGATCACGTGGCGCAAGGTGCCCGTCGTGTCGTCCGGGCTCGGCGAGCAGGCCCGCAGCGTCATGCCGGTGTTCGAGCAGCTCGTCGTGGCGTCGACCGTCGGCCACACCGACCTCGCCCTCGACCGGGACGCCTACGTCCTGCGCAAGCGCATCGAGCACGAGGTGGCGGCCGAGGTCGGCCACGAGATCTACTTCGCCAGCCTCAGCTCGCGCACGATCGTCTACAAGGGCATGCTCACCACGCCGCAGCTCTCGGAGTTCTTCCCCGACCTGCTCGACGTCCGGTTCGAGAGCGCCCTGGCCCTGGTCCACTCGCGCTTCAGCACCAACACGTTCCCGTCCTGGCCGCTGGCCCACCCCTACCGGTTCGTCGCCCACAACGGCGAGATCAACACCGTCAAGGGCAACCGCAACTGGATGCGGGCTCGCGAGTCGCTGCTCCAGAGCGACATCTGGGGCGACCGCCTCGATCGGCTGTTCCCGATCTGCACCCCCGACGCCTCCGACACCGCCAGCTTCGACGAAGCCCTCGAACTGCTCCACCTCGGCGGCTACGAGCTGCCCCACGCCGTGCTGATGATGATCCCCGAGGCGTGGGAGAAGAACACGACGATGGACGACGCGAAGCGGGACTTCTACCGCTTCCACTCGACCCTGATGGAGCCGTGGGACGGCCCGGCCTCGGTCGTCTTCACCGACGGCTCGTCGGTCGGCGCCGTGCTCGACCGCAACGGCCTGCGCCCCAGCCGCTACTGGGTGACCGACGACGGCCTGGTCGTGATGGCCTCCGAGGTCGGCGTGATCGACATCGAGCCCGCCAAGATCGTGCAGAAGGGCCGGCTCGAGCCCGGCAAGATGTTCCTGGTCGACACCGTCGAGGGCCGCATCGTCGGCGACGAGGAGATCAAGAGCCGCCTCGCCGCCGAGAAGCCCTACGGCGAGTGGCTGCAGGAGGTCGTCGAACTCGGCGAGCTGCCCGACCGCCCGGTGCAGCACCCCGTCCACGACGACCTCATCCCGCAGCTCGTCGCCCACGGCTACACCGAGGAGGAACTCGAGATCCTCGTCGAGCCGATGGTGCTCAGCGGTGCCGAGGCGATCGGCTCGATGGGCACCGACACGCCCCTCGCCGTGCTGTCCAACCGGCCCCGTCAGCTCTTCGACTACTTCAAGCAGCTGTTCGCCCAGGTGACCAACCCGCCGCTCGACGCCATCCGCGAAGAACTCGTCACCTCGGCCTCCGCCACGCTCGGCCCCGAGGCCAACATCCTCGACCCCGGGCCCCACTCCTGCCAGCACATCTCGTTGCCCTACCCGGTGATCACGCGTCACCAGCTGACCGAGATCATCCACGCCAACCGCGACGGCGAGTTCCCCCAGTTCGAGACCGCTGTGCTCCGGGCCCGCTACCCGGTCGCCGAGGGCGGCGACGGCCTGCGAGCGGCGATCGCCGACCTGCAGGCCCGCGCGTCCGAGGCGATCGCGGCCGGAGCGAAGCTCCTCGTGGTCTCCAACCGTGACGCCACCCCGGACCTCGCCCCGATCCCGTCGCTGTTGATGACCAGCGCCGTGCACCAGCACCTGGTGCGCGAGAAGTCCCGCACCCGGGTCGGCCTGATCGTCGACGCCGCCGATGCCCGCGAGGTGCACCACTTCGCCCTCCTGCTCGGCTTCGGCGCCGCCGCGATCTGCCCGTCGCTGATCATGGAGACCATCGAGGACCGGATCGCCTGGGACAAGTCGGCGGCCGACATCACCACCGCTCGCGAGAACTACCTGCGGGCGGCGTCGAAGGGCGTGATCAAGGTGATGTCCAAGATGGGCATCTCCACCGTCGCCTCCTACACCGGCGCCCAGATCTTCGAGGCGATCGGCCTGTCGCAGGCGTTCGTCGACGAGTACTTCGCCGGCACCACCTCCAAGATCGGCGGCATCGGGCTCGACGAGCTGGCCGCCGAGTGCGAGGTGCGTCACCAGCGTGCCTTCCCCGACCGGCCCGAGGTGCTCCAGCACCGCGAGCTCGAGTTCGGCGGCGAGTACCAGTGGCGTCGCGAGGGCGAGTACCACCTGTTCAACCCGCAGACCGTGTTCAAGCTGCAGCACGGCACCCGCTCGAAGCGCTACGACATCTTCAAGGAGTACACGAGCCTCGTCGACGACCAGTCGGCCCAGCTCGCCACGCTCCGGGGCCTGTTCAAGCTCGAGAGTGACCGGGAGCCGGTGCCGATCGACGAGGTCGAGCCGATCTCCGAGATCGTCAAGCGCTTCTCGACCGGGGCGATGAGCTACGGCTCGATCTCGGCCGAGGCCCACGAGACCCTCGCCATCGCGATGAACCGCCTCGGCGGCAAGTCCAACACCGGCGAGGGCGGCGAGAACCCGGTGCGGTTCCTGCCGATGGAGAACGGCGACTCGAAGCGCTCGTCGATCAAGCAGGTGGCGTCGGGCCGCTTCGGGGTCACCTCGGAGTACCTGACCAACTCCGACGACATCCAGATCAAGATGGCCCAGGGCGCCAAGCCCGGCGAGGGCGGCCAGCTGCCCGGCAAGAAGGTGTGGCCCTGGATCGCCGAGACCCGGCACTCCACGCCCGGCGTCGGTCTGATCTCGCCGCCGCCGCATCACGACATCTACTCGATCGAGGATCTCGCCCAGCTGATCCACGACCTCAAGAACTCCAACCCCGACGCTCGCATCCACGTGAAGCTCGTGTCCGAGGTCGGGGTCGGGACCGTGGCGGCGGGCGTGTCGAAGGCCAAGGCCGACGTCGTCCTCATCTCCGGCCACGACGGCGGCACCGGCGCCTCCCCGCTCACGTCGCTCAAGCACGCCGGCGGCCCCTGGGAGCTCGGTCTGGCCGAGACCCAGCAGACCCTGCTGATCAACGACCTGCGCGACCGGATCGTCGTCCAGGTCGACGGCCAGATCAAGACCGGCCGTGACGTGATCGTCGCCGCCCTCCTCGGCGCCGAGGAGTTCGGCTTCGCCACCGCACCGCTGGTCGTGTCCGGCTGCATCATGATGCGGGTCTGCCACATGGACACCTGCCCGGTCGGCATCGCCACCCAGAACCCCGAGCTGCGGTCCCGCTACTCCGGCAAGCCCGAGTTCGTCGAGACCTTCTTCGAGTACATCGCCGAGGAGGTGCGGGAATACATGGCCGAGCTCGGCTTCCGCACCCTCGACGAGGCGATCGGCCACGTCGAGTGCATCGACACCGAGGCCGCCCTCGAGCACTGGAAGGCGTCGGGCCTCGACCTGTCGCCGGTCCTCTACATGCCGGAGCTGCCCGAGGGCGCCGAGCGCCGCTGCGTCCAGACCCAGGACCACGGCCTCGACGAGGCCCTCGACCGGACCCTGATCGCCCTCGCCGAGCCCGCCCTCACCGAGGGCACCCCGGTGTCGATCCACCGCTCGGTCCGCAACGTCAACCGTTCGGTGGGCACCCTGCTCGGTCACGAGCTGACCAAGGCTCACGGCGGGGCCGGGCTGCCCGACGACACGATCTCGATCGCCCTCACCGGTTCGGCCGGCAACTCCTTCGGCGCCTTCGTGCCCAAGGGGATCACGCTGCGCCTCGAGGGTGACGCCAACGACTACGTCGGCAAGGGGCTCTCCGGTGGACGGATCGTCGTCACCATCCCGCCCGACTCCGCGTTCGCCGCCGAGGACAACGTCATCGCCGGCAACGTGATCGGCTACGGCGCCACCGGCGGCCAGATCTTCCTGCGGGGCAAGGTCGGCGAGCGGTTCTGCGTGCGCAACTCCGGGGTGACCGCCGTCGTCGAGGGCGTCGGCGACCACGGCTGCGAGTACATGACGGGCGGCCGAGCGGTCGTCCTCGGCCCGACCGGCCGCAACTTCGGCGCCGGCATGTCCGGCGGCATCGCCTACGTGCTCGACCGCGACGGCTCGTTCCCGAGCCGGGTGAACCGTGAGATGGTCGACCTCGAACCCCTCGACTCGTCCGATCAGGACGAGCTCCTCGAGCTGGTCAAGCAACACTTCGCGGAGACCGGCTCCGCCGTGGCCGAAGGGCTGCTCGACAACTGGATCGGCCAGGTCGAGCAGTTCGTCAAGGTCATGCCCACCGACTACAAGCGAGTCCTGTTGGCCCAGGCGGCGGCAGAGGCCCAAGGCACCGACCCGATCGCAGCGATCATGGAGGCCACCAGTGGGTGATCCCCGCGGATTCCTGAAGCACGAGCGCGAGCTCCCCACCCGCCGGCCCGTGCCGGTGCGACTGAAGGACTGGAAGGAGGTCTACGAGGACTTCTCCGACGACCTGGTCCAGACCCAGGCGTCGCGCTGCATGGACTGCGGCATCCCCTTCTGCAACAACGGGTGTCCGCTCGGCAACATCATCCCCGACTGGAACGACCTCGTGTACCGGGGCAACTGGCAGGAGGCGATCGAGCGCCTCCACGCCACCAACAACTTCCCCGAGTTCACCGGTCGTCTCTGCCCGGCACCGTGCGAGACCGCCTGCGTCGCCGGCATCAACACCGAGCCGATCACGATCAAGAACATCGAGGTCTCGATCATCGAGCGAGCCTTCGCCGAGGGCTGGGTGCAGCCGGTGATGCCGTCGAAGAAGACCGGCAAGAAGGTGGCCGTCATCGGCTCCGGACCGGCCGGTCTCGCCGTCGCCCAGCAGCTCACCCGAGCCGGCCACGACGTCGTCGTGTTCGAACGGGCGGACCGCATCGGCGGCCTGCTCCGCTACGGCATCCCCGAGTTCAAGATGGAGAAGGCGATCATCGATCGTCGCCTCGAGCAGATGGTGGCCGAGGGCACCGAGTTCCGCACCAACGCCTATGTCGGCGGTCCGTCCGACGACGAGACGTCGATCCCGGTCGAGGACCTGCGCGCCGAGTTCGACGCCATCGTGATCTCCACCGGCGCCACCGCCTGGCGCGACCTGCCGATCCCGGGCCGCGAGCTCGAGGGCATCCATCAGGCGATGGAGTTCCTCCCGCTGGCCAATCGGGTGCAGCTCGGCGACATGGAGGCCTCGCCCATCGACGTCAAGGACGCCAAGGTCGTGATCATCGGCGGCGGCGACACCGGCGCCGACTGCCTCGGCACCTCGCTGCGCCAGGGGGCGTCGGAGGTCCACCAGTTCGAGATCATGGCCCGCCCGCCCGAGAGCCGCCCCGACGCCAACCCCTGGCCCACCTGGCCCGTCATCTACCGGGTGTCGTCGGCCCACGAGGAGGGCGGCGAGCGCCACTACGCCGTCAACACCACCGAGTTCATCGGCAGCGACGGCCGCCTCACCGGTCTCAAGGGCCACGAGGTCGAGATGACGATGGTCGACGGGCGACCGACCTTCGAGCCCGTCGAGGGCAGCGAGTTCGAGCTCGAGGCCGACTACGTCTTCCTCGCCATGGGCTTCACCGGCCCCGAGCAGGGCACCCTCCTCGACCAGTTGGGCGTGGAGCTCGACGGCCGGGGCAACGTCGTCCGCTCGGGGGAGTGGGGCACCAACGTCGACGACGTCTTCGTGTGCGGCGACGCCGGACGGGGCCAGAGCCTCATCGTCTGGGCGATCGCCGAGGGCCGCTCGTGTGCGGCCTCGGTCGACGAGTCGCTGATGGGCTTCACCCTCCTGCCGCGCCCCGTCGCCCCCACCGACCGCCCCCTGGTCTGAGCGCACGCCGGCCGACCAGCGCCGGCACCTCACAACCCGCTCGCCGACGGTCGGTCGACCCGCTTGGGTCGACCGACCCAAGCGAACCGTACGCCCGGCTCATTCTGCGAGCGGCTGCTGACTCCGAGTCTGGGCGCAACTCGCCGTTGACGCCTGCGTCGACGGCGAGCGGAACCCACGCTGCACCCAGATGGCGGAGGCGACCCGATGTCGACCAGCGAGACGCTCGAAGCAACCGAATCCCACCGCACCGCTGCCGCCGAGGCGGCGGCCAACCTGCGGGTTCCCGCCGGCCACGTGCTGGCCACGCTGCGGAACCGGCTGGCCTACTCCGCGGAGAGCGCGGCGACGGCACTCGGGATCACCGAACGGCACCTCGTCCAGATCGAGAGCGGGATCCGCTCGGCCACCGGTGCCCTCATCGACGCGATGGCGGAGCTCTACGGTGTCGACCCTGCCGAGCTGTCGACCCGCGGCGTCGCCCCCCGGGTCGCCTCGACCCTCGATTCCGACAAGAACGTGCTCTGGCTCGGGTGGCTGCCCGTCGAGCTCGATGCCGTCCACGACAACGAGGCGCTCCTGCGTTCGATCAGCCGGAACATCCGATCGATGCGGTGCCTCGGCGAGACCCAGCCGATCTACATCCGGGCCACCGACCTGTCGCTGCTGGCGGCCGTGATCGACCTCGACGACCCCGACCTGCCGAGCATCTGCATGCAGCACCTGCGGCTGACCCTGATGGAGTCGATCGACCTCGTCACCACGCTGAAGTCCCAGCCGTCCGCCTCCGGACGCCCGTTCCTCGTGCCCGAGGACGTCGAGGACGCCGAGGGCTGAGCGAGCCCGATCGCCGAGGCCTAGCGTTCGGCGATCAGCCCCTCGAGCAGCATCCGGTAGAGCGACGAGCAGACCCGGAAGGCGCTCTCGCCGGTCGCCCCGATCACATCGGCCACCGAACGGTGGCCGTCGAGCAGCGACAGGTAGCGCCACTCGTCGGCGGTCACCACCCGCTCGTCGTCGTCGCCGGGCAGGCTCGACGCGAGATGGAACACCATCGACGTGTTCGGGATCCGGGCGGCGATCTGACGCCAGATGTCGAGCCGACGGTCGGCCTGGCTGACCAGCTCCTCGACCGGCTCTGCGAAGTGGGGGCCGAGGGCGTGGACGTCACCGGCGACGAAGGAGAAGGCCGCGTCGCTCGGCACGATCATCTCGAACAGGGCGTTGAGGTTGTACTCGTGCAGGAGTCGCTCGTAGGTCGGCGCCGCCTCGGCGTCGGCGGTCGCGAGCGTGGCGGCGGCACCACCGGCCTCGAGGGCGGCGGCGATCTGTTCGGCCGAAGCGGCGTCGGCACCGAAGAGAACGGCGTCGAGCGGCGGGCTCGACGGCGTGCGGGCCAGGTAGACCGATCCGTCGTCGAGCCAGACCTCGCTGCCTTGCCCGATCTGAAGCACGCCGGTTGCCTTTTCGGCCTCCAGGGTGCGCAAGACGTCGGGGAGGGAAGTCTCGGCCAACGAGCCGGTCACGGAAGAAACGGGATCCACGCTGGAAAACGCTAGCTCAAGGTCGCAGCTGAACGGCCGATGGATGGTCAGTCGCTTCCGCTTTGTGAGGGCTCATGTTCCAGAAGTTCAACCTCCGAACCAAGTTCGTCGCCATCGCGGTCCCGCCGCTGGTGGTGCTCGGCATGTTCGCCGCCTACGGGCTCGTGCTCAGCACCCGGTCGTCGACCGAGGAGCTCGCCCACGACATCCGCACCCTCGGTCTGATCGCCGTGGCGGCCGTCCTGCTGACCGCCCTGGCGCTGATCGTGATCGGACAGACGATCCAGAACCCGGTCAAGGAGGCCACCGCCGCCGCCCGGGAACTCGCCGATCGTCGCCTGCCGTCGATGCTCGAGGCCCTGCGGGACCCGTCGAGCGAGTCGTTCGAACAGTCGCCGTTCACCACCGACTCCGAAGGTGAGCTCGGCGACCTGATCAACGCCCTCAACGACGTGCAGACCGCCGCCACCTCGGTGGCCGCCGAGCAGCAGTCGCTGGTGCGGCAGAGCTTGAGCGACCTCGTCGTCAACATGGCCCGCCGCAATCAGACGCTCCTCGATCGCCAGATCGAGTACATCGATCGTCTGGAGTCGGCCGAGGAGGACCCCGACCGCCTCGAGGAACTGTTCGGGCTCGACCACCTCGCCACCCGGATGCGCCGCAACGCAGAGTCGCTGCTGGTCCTGGCCGGCGCCGAGACCTCGCGTCGGCGCGGCGGACCGGTCGCCATCGGCGACGTGCTGCGGGTCGCCATGTCGGAGATCGAGGACTATCGCCACGTGCGCCTCGCCGGCATCGAGAACGCAGAGATCGGCGCCCAGGGAGCCGTCGACCTCGCCCACCTGCTGTCGGAGCTGATGGAGAACGCCACCCAGTTCTCGCCGCCCGACACCCCCGTCGAGGTGTGCGGCACCCGCCACCCGGACGGCACGTACTTCATCACGGTCACCGACCACGGCATCGGCATGTCGCCCGAGCAGCTCGAGGCATCGAACGCCATCCTCGCCGCTCCGCCCGAGCTGGGCCTCAGCTTGAGCCGCTCGCTCGGCTTCATCGTGATCGGCCGCCTCGCCCAGCGCCTCGAGATCGAGGTGGAGCTGGCCCACACCGCCAACGGCGGCGTGACCGCGATCGTGGCCGTCCCGGCCGCCGTCCTCGCCTCCGACGACTCGCCCCTCACCCGCAACGAGGCGGCTGCGCCCGAGGCCCCGGCCGTCGAGGCCGCCCCCGTCGCCGCCGAGATCCCCCCGAGCGTCGCCGCCGAGCCGACCGCACTCGACGCCCCGGCTCGCACGCCGATGACCCAGGCGCCGACCGCGCCGGCCCCGGCTCCCCAGGTCGACCTGTCGCAGGCCGCCTTCCCGGCCGCCGGCGGTGGCGACAGCTGGACCCCGCCGGTCATGCCCGAGCGAGGCGCCAACCCCCTCGGCGGTCAGCCCGAGCCGGCCCCGTCGTTCGAGGCTCCCGCTCCGGCACCGGCCCCGTCGTTCGAGGCCCCCGCTGCGTCGACCTTCGCTGCGGAGACCCCGGCCCCGGCTCCAGCGCCGGCCCCGGCGGCGCCGCAGAGCGACGCCCTGGCCAAGTTGCTCGGTCTCGATCCGGCCTCGGCCGCCCCGACCGAGCCCGCCCCGGCCCCGATCGCCCAGCCCGTGGCCGAGCCGGCCGACTCCACCGAGCCGATCGCCTTCGACCCCGCCGACCTGTTCAGCCGCCCGGCCGCTGCGCCCGCTCCCGAGCCGGCCGCTCCGTGGGAGGCGCCGACCTTCGACCCGGCCGCCTCCGCCGAGATCGCTCCGCCGGCCGCCGCCGAGCCGGCCGCCAACCTCGACGCCGCCCTGCCCTCGGCCGAGGCCTTCGACGCCGACGTGTCGGGCCTGCTCGCCGAGCAGCGCACCACGTCGGGTCTGGTGAAGCGTGATCGCACCAAGTCGCAGGCTCCGGTGAGCGAGGGCCGCCCGGTCAAGGCCAGCGGCCGCTCGCCCGACGAGATCCGCAACATGCTCGCCCGTTATCGCGACGGCCTGAAGGGACGCCCCCTCGAGGGCATCGCCGGTGCCGACGCACCCGGAGGCGCTCCGGCGCCGACCGATCAGCCGACACCACCGAATCCGTTCGAGGGCGCCTCGCCCGAGACCAGCAACCCCTGGGGAGATCCCGCATGAGCGTCATGAGCACGCAGGCCAGCAACGTCAACTGGCTGGTGAACAACTTCGTCGAGCGCACGCCCGGCGTGAACCAGGCCGTGGTCGTCTCCTCCGACGGCCTCCCGATCGCCGCCTCCACCGGCCTCGATCGCGACGCCGTCGACCGCTTCGCTGCGGTGAGCTCCGGCCTCATCGGTCTCGCCTACGGCGCCGCCGGCCGCTTCGGCGGCGGGCCGGTCACCGAGGTGATCGTCGAGATGGAGAACGCCTTCCTGTTCGTCACCGGCATCTCCGACGGTTCGCTCCTGGCGGTCATGGCCGCTGCGGGCTGCGACGTCGGACTCGTCGCCTACGAGATGGCCGTCCTGGTCGAGAAGACCGGCGCCGTCCTCACGCCGGAGCTCCGAGCCGAGCTCCAGTCCGCCCTCCCCACGTCGTAGTCCCACGACGATGCGGGCGGCCCCACGACATCGAGCCCCATCCGCGGGTGTGCGTGCACACCTGAGCCCCTGACGAGTTGACCTTATGACTGACGCACCACGCGATCCCTTCACATCGCTCCGAGTTCGTCCCTACCTGCTCACGGGCGGGAGGACGAGGAGCTCGGTCGACCTCCCGCTCGAGGCGCTGATCCGCACGACCGACGCCGGCCACGCCGGCATCGATCAGCAGGGTCACGAGCGCCGCAGCATCCTCGAGCTGTGCGCCGACCGGCAGTCCCTGGCCGAGATCTCGGCCCACCTGACCATCCACCTGCAGGTGGCCAAGGTGCTGGTCGGTGACCTCCTCCAGGAGGGCCTGGTCGCCAGCGCCCAGTCCACGGCCACGACCCAGAACTCGAACGAACGACCCGACCTCCAGCTGCTCGAGCGTGTGCTCGACGGCCTGCAGTCACTCTGAGGCAGACCATGAGCAACCAACCCAACAACGGCGCGAACCCCATCCCGGTCAAGATCGTCGTCGCCGGCGGCTTCTCGGTCGGCAAGTCCACCTTCGTCGGAGCCATCTCCGACATCGACCCCCTCACCACCGAGGCGGCGATGACCAAGGTGTCGGAGGGCATCGACGACGTCGGTGACGTCAAGACCAAGAAGTCGACCACGGTCGCCATGGACTTCGGTCGAGTCGCCCTCAGCCCCGAGCTCGTGCTCTACCTGTTCGGCACCCCCGGCCAGGACCGCTTCCACTTCATGTGGGACGAGCTCGTGCGGGGCGCCATCGGCGCCGTCGTGCTCGTCGACACCGGCCGGCTCGAGGCGTGCTTCCCGGCGGTCGACTACATGGAGCAGACCGGCGTGCCCTTCGTCGTCGCCATCAACGCCTTCGACGGCGTGCTCCGGCACCACCCCGAGGACGTGCGCGAGGCGCTCGACATCCCGGCCCACATCCCGGTGCTGGTCACCGACGCCCGCCACAAGGCGGCGGTGCGCGACACCCTGGTGTCGCTGGTGCGGCACGCGATGACGATGGCCAACCAGGCGGCCGTCGCCCGCTGACCGACCGGGTGGGCTCCGCCTGCCCGCAGACCGACTGGGTGGGCTCCGCCTGCCCGCAATAGCATCGCCGGATGCCCCCAGCATCCGGTCGTCTCAGCTCGCTGTCCCGCTCCATCGAGGGCCGAACGGCGGTGGTCACCGGCGCTGCGTCGGGCATGGGGCGGGCGATCGCCCGGCTCCTCGCCGACGAGGGTGCCCGGGTCGGCCTGCTCGACCGCACCTCGGGCGGGGTCGGCCTCGTCGCCGACGAGATCACGGAGGCCGGTGGTGAGGCGATCGGCGTGGCCGCCAACGTCGCCGATCTCGACGCCGTCGTGGCGGCGATCTCGACCGTGCGCGACGCCTTCGGCCCGATCGACATCCTCGTCAACAACGCCGGCGTCTCGATCCCGGCCCCGATCGACGGCCCCGACTACGCGGACGCGTGGTCGACGACGCTGGCGGTCAACCTGGAGGCCCACACCCACACGGTGCGGACGTGCCTCCCCGACCTGGTCCGCAACGGCGACGGCCGGGTGGTCAACATCGCATCGACCGAGGGCCTCGGCGCCACGCCCGGGCTCACGCCCTACACCGCGTCCAAACACGGCGTGATCGGCGTGACGCGCGGGCTCGCCGTCGAGCTCGGCCGCCAAGGGGTGACGGTCAACTGCATCGCGCCCGGCCCGATCAGCACCGGCATGACCGCCGCCATCCCCGACGACGCCAAGGCGACCTTCGCCCGCCGACGGGTACCGCTCGGCCGCTACGGCGACCCCGAGGAGGTGGCCCACGCTGTGCTCGGCCTGGTGTTGCCGGCGTCGTCGTTCATCAACGGCGCCGTCCTCGTCGTCGACGGCGGGCTGACCGCCCAGAACACCTGAACGGACCACGCAGGAGCCCAGATGACCGACGACGACCTCAGCCTGCTCGACGGGATCGCCACCACCCGAGCGATCCGTCGCTACACCGACGACCCGATCGGCGATGAGGATCTGGCCACCATCCTGTTCTCGGCCACTCGGGCGCCGACCGGATCGAACCGCCAGCACTTCCGATTCCTGGTGCTCCGGGACGGCCCTGTGGCCGCCGAGGCCAAGGCCCTGCTCGGCCAGGCCTTTCGCGACGGCTGGGCCGCCAAGCGTGGCAACGACGGCTACGACGCCGGGTCCGGGACGAAGGCCGACAGCCCCAAGGCCCGGATGGCGGCGGCGATGCAGCACTTCGTCGACCACTTCGAGCAGACCCCGGTGGTGGTCCTGCCGTGCATCCGTCGCCGACACGGCACCCTCCAGGACGGGGCGTCGATCTATCCGGCGGCCCAGAACCTGCTGCTGGCGGCCCGAGCTCTCGGCTACGGCGGGGTGATGACCGGCTGGCACGGGCTGGTCGAGGCCGAGCTGCGCGAGCTGTGTGGGATCCCCGACGACCACGACATCGCAGCGACGATCCCGCTCGGCGTGCCCCAGGGCAACCACGGACCGGTGCGGCGGCGCCCCCTGGCCGAGCTGGTCTTCGACGACACCTGGGGCGGGGGAGCGGACTGGATCGCCGACCCGCCCGACGCCCGATTCACCCAGGCCGGCCCACCGAAGAAGCCCTGATCAGGCCCAGAAGGCGGCGACGGCGGGGCCGTCGAAGTTGTGGAACCAGACCTCCTCGATGCGTTCCTCGCCCAGCCGCGCGACGTGCACGGTCAGGTTGTCGAGCGGCGCCCTGCCGGCCCGGGTGGCCGTGATCCGGAAGTAGAGCGCGGCGTGGGTCTCGCCGACCATGGCGTCGAGCAGCTCGATGTGTTCCCCGTCGTCGGTCTTGGCGTTGGTCTCCAGCAGGAAGCCAGCGAC
>JBPEXC010000432.1:0-3025 GCA_052032035.1 Acidimicrobiales bacterium
TCGGGTCGCGCTTCTCGAAGAAGGCCATCACCGACTCGACCTGATTGGGGCTGCCGATCAGCTTGCCGATCTCGGCCCGCTCGGCGGCGAAGCCCTCGGCGCGGCCGACACGCGGTGCGTCGTTGAACAGTCGCTTGGCCGCCCGGATGGCGTGGGGCGACTTGCCGGCGATCTCGTGGGCCATCGCGAGGGCGTCGGCCCGTGGGTCGTCGCTGACGTGGGTGGCGAGCCCGAGCTCGGCGGCCTCGGCGCCCGACACCATGCGACCGGTGAAGGTCAACTCCTTGGCCACGTCGAGGCCGACCAGGTCGACCAGGCTCTGGGTGCCGGTCATGTCGGGGATCAGGCCCCAGCGGATCTCGAGCACCGACATCTTGGTGTCGGGGGCGACGAAGCGGATGTCGGCCGACAGCGCCAGCTGGATGCCGCCGCCGAGGGCATGTCCGTGCACGGCCGCGATCACCGGGACCGGCATGCTCGTCCAGCCGTAACAGGCCTGCTGGCCGTGGTGGGTGATGCGGCCCTCCTCGATGTCGGTGATGCGCGAGCCACCGTCGCCGCCGTCGCTGCTCTCGCCGCCGCCCATCGAGCCGTCGGCCATCGCGTTGAAGCTGCCGAAGTCGAGTCCGGCGCAGAACGACGCGCCCTCGCCCGACAACACCACACAGCGAACGGCCGAATCCTCGGCCAGGGCGGCGGAGGTCTCCACCAGGGCGTCGAACATGGCGCCGTCGAGGGCGTTGCGCTTGTCGGGACGATTGAGCCGAACGTCGGCCACGCCCCCATCCATCGTCACGGTCAGGCGATCACTCATGGCGGGGAACTTAAACCACCCACGGGCAATGACGACAACCGCGCTCGCAACACGGGCGTGCTGCCAGGTGATCCGCGGTCAGCACGAAGAGCCCGGTCGTCGGATCGAGGTAGCCGGCTTCGCCGCGCTCGAGGGCAGCGGCGTGGGCGACGAGGCACGCCTCGGCATCGGGGCGACCCAGGGAGAACCGGTCCGGGTGCGGCAGCAGCCGCCAGTCGGCGCGCTGCGGCTCGGCGGCGGGCTCGCCTGCACTCGGCGAGGGGCTGGTCGGATCGGCGGCCACGTTTCGATCGTATGACGGACGGCACTTTTCTCGGCCGGTGGTTGACAGTGCCGTTTGTCACCCCTATCTTGCTGTCTACCGGGGATGTGGCGAGCGTCACAGCTTGCTCAGACTCGGAACAACGGGGGTTACGTCAGCCGTTGGTCGGCCAGATCCGACCAACGGCTGACGGTTGTTTTGGGCCCGTTTCGGTGGATCTCGCCGGCCCGAACTTTTTCTCCGATCGGGCCGACCGCCCTGTGGACGGAACGTCCTCCCTGGTCGGCGTGCCGCTTCGACGGTCGTGCACACACCGCCCACGCCGCGTCCACAGGTTGCCCCATCTGGTACCCCACAGGGCCCCTGTCGTAGCGTCCCGTGCATGGCCCGATTCCTGGTAGACCTCGCCGACACGTCCACCGAAGTCATCGACGACGCCGATGCCTATGCGCAGGAGGGGCCGTTGACGACCTTCTTCGCACTGGCCGACGGCCGGCAGGTGATCGACTCGTGGAGCGTGCGCCAGGCGAGCTTCCGGACCGCCGACATCGTCGCCGTCCGACGGGCCCCGGCCGCCGCTACCGCCGTCGTCGAGCCCGAACAGCTCACCCTCGACGCCCCGACCCTGCTCCGCACCGCCTGAGGGGACCCGCCATGACCAGTGATGCCACCACCGTTTCCCACGAGGTCGACACGACCCGTCCCGTGCTCCTCGTGCACGGGTTCGCCACCTCGGCCCTCCGGACGTGGCGTGAGCCCGGTTGGATCGACCTGCTGACCGACGCCGGGCGGACCGTGATCGCTCCCGATCTGCTCGGTCACGGCGACGCCGACAAGCCCCACGACGTCGCCGCCTACGCCGAGGTGGAGGAACTCGTGCGAAGCGCCATGCCGGCCGACGGCCAGGTCGACGCGGTCGGCTACTCCGCCGGCGCCCGCATCCTGCTCGCCCTCGCCAGCCGCGAACCCGACCGCTTCGGACGGCTCGTGATCGGCGGCATGGGCGAGCGGTTGTTCCAGCACCGCGAGGGCCCGAGCCCGATCGTCGCCGCGCTCGAGGGAACCGGGGACCCTGACGACCGGGTCGGCGCCCACTTCCGCGACCTCGCTTCGACCGACGGCAACGACCCCGAGGCCCTGCTCGCGTTCATGAAGCGCGAGCAATGGCGCGTCGATCGCGAGCACGTCGAGGCGATCACCGTGCCGACGATGGTGATCATCGGCGACAAGGACTTCGCCGGTCCCGGTGACGGCCTCGCCGAGGCGCTGCCGATGGGCGAACTCGTCACGCTGCGCGGCGTCGACCACTTCGGCCTGCCCAAGGCGTTCGACTTCGTCGAGAAGGGCCTCGACTTCCTCGGCGCCGCCCCGTTCTGAGTGCTCCGGGCCCCGGTGGGGTCAGGGTTGGCCGGCGGCCAAGGTGGCGAGGAGCCGGTCGAGGTGGGCCCGTTCGTCTGCGCTCAGGGCCGCCACCACCCTGGTCTCGGCGTCGACGACCAGCCGGACGAGACGCTCGGACTCGGCGAAGCCGGACGCCGTCAGCTGGACGGGCATGATGCGTCGATTCTCCGGATCGGCGACGCGTTCGACCAGGCCCGCCTCGGCGAGACGGTCGACGCGGCTCGTCGTGCCGCTGGCGCTCAGCATCAGCGACTCGGCGATGCGGGTCGGCGTGAGGCGGTAGGGCGCACCCTGGCGTCGGAGGGTCGCCAGGACATCGAAATCGGCGAGTGACGAGCCCTCGGCCGAGAGGGCGGACTCGACGGCCCGCATCGCCAGGGCGCGCGTGCGGTTCAGTCGAGCGATCGTCGCCATGGCCGAGATGTCGAGGCCGGGGACCTCGGCGCGCCACGACTCGACGAGTTGATCGACGGGGTCGCTGCTCATGCTCGACGAGGATATCGCGTGGCCGCAATATGCGACAGCGAACTCTCAGGCAGCAAACAATT
>JBPEXC010000433.1:0-2529 GCA_052032035.1 Acidimicrobiales bacterium
CGCCGCCAACCGGGGCCGTCGCCGGCGCCCGGGTCGTCGATCGCGGCGTCGAAGCCGACGAGCCAGGCGATCGTGGGCACCGTCGCCAGCCACTCGGACCCGAGGAACGCCTCGATGCCGACGGCGAGGCGTTCGACGGCGACGGACGGCGGGTCGGAGTCGCTGATCTCGAAGCGGTGGGCGAGGATCGACCGCAGCAGCGAGAACGGTTGCTCGGCCGAGCCGCCGACGCAGCGCCCCTCGAAGTAGCGGACCCGCACCTTGGTCTCGGTCTCCACCCAGTCGCGGTACTCGGTGAGCAACCGGCTCTTGCCGAGCCCGGGGTCGCCGAGCAGGACCACGGCCCGGGTGTCGGCCTCGAGGGTGACGGCGAGGTGGGCGGCTCGCAGACGATCGAGTTCGGCCGCCCGCCCGACCAGGGTCGTGTCGAGCCCCTCGACGCCGCGGCGACGGGTGCGGAAGGCGCGGCCCCGCTCGGCCGTGACGGCGTGGGCGGTGACCGGGCGCCGCCGGTTGCGCAACTCGAGCTCGCCGACCACCTCGGCGTCGAACACGCCGCGCACGTGGTGGAACGTCTCGCGCGAGATCAGCACCTGGCTCGGCTCGGCCATCGACTCCAGGCGGGCGGCCACGTTGGTCGTGTCGCCGATGGCGGCGAGCTCGCGACCAGCGCCGAGGCGGCCGATGTGGACCTGGCCGGTGTGGACCCCGGCGGTGAGCGACGCCGGGCGGCGTTCCCCGTCGACGATCACGCCGTGGTCGGCCACGTGGGCGACCGCCCGCATCGTCGCCCGCACCGCGCGTTCGGCGTCGTCCTCGCTGGCCCGCTCGTTTCCCCACACCGCCATCACACCGTCGCCCATGTGCGACACGACCGTGCCGCCCTCGGCGACGAAGATGGCGTCGACGGCGTCCCACAGTTCGGCGAGGAGCTCCATCACCTCCTCGGGGTCGAGGCCCTCGGAGATCGTCGTGTAGCCGCTCAGGTCGGCGAAGACGACGGTGACCTGACGCCGGGCCGTGCGGCTCGGCGGCGAGAGTTCGGCGAGCTGGGCCCGCAGGGGGGCCTGGGCGGTGTCGACGACGTCGTCGCCGAGCAGCTCCCGTTGCGCCTCGAGGGCGTCGATCGCGGCGCGCAGGCGGCCCTGCTGATCTTCCACTCCCTCGCGTCCTGCTCCCTCAGCGGCCGCCTCGACTCTCGGTGGCGGCCCTCGACAGCATGGCAGACAATCGCCGGCCGAGCCCCGCCAGGAGTCGGCGCTGCAACTCCCGGTCGTCGACGCCGAGGTCGGCGAGGCGGCTCATCCGCAGCCCGGCGGCGGTGACGGCGGTGTCGGCGGCCACGGTCGAGGTGCGGGTGCCGCCCTCGAGCAGGGCGGTCTCGCCGAACACCGTGCCCGCCGCCATCGTCGCCAGCCGGCGAGCGCTGGGTTCGCCGTGATCGAGCCAGGCGGCGGCGACACCGGAGGTGAGGAACCACACCCGGTCAGCGGTGTCGCCCTCGGCGACGATCACGTCGCCGGGTCGGAAGGCGACATCGTCGAGCAGGGGCCGCACCGCGTCGAACTCCTCGGCGCTCAGGTCGGCGAGGATGTCGACCTCGGCGATGTCGACCGGGCTGCCCGGGTGGGGCGGCGGGTGGCCGAGCGCCGTGAGCAGTCGGTCCTCGGCCGCCTCGAGCGCAGCCTGATAGCTGTCGGCGACGGTGATCGCGTCGGCGAGGGCGTCGGCGTCGGCGATCGCGTCGACGAGGGCGGCCCGCAGGTCGGGCGACGGTTCGGCGACGACCACCTCGGTGCCGGCGGCCGCCAGGTCGGCGCCGAGGGCGGTCAGGAGGTGGACCGCCGAGGCGTTGGCCCGCCCGACTCGCGACGCATCGAGCAGGATCGTCGAGGCGTCCGGGGTCTCCGCGGTCGCCCGCACGAGCTGTTCGGCGGTGGCGAAGAAGAGGTCGCCCTGGAGTTCGAGGGTGACGACGGCGGCGCCCTCCGCGGCCAGCAGTTCGCGCTCGACCCGACGGCGGTAGCGGCGGGACGGCTCGATCGACGCGTCGCTGCGGCGTCGGACGACCGGCACCCGGTTCACGCCGGCGTCGAACAGGTGGAGCGAGAACTCGCGCCCGATGTCCTCACACGCGCGCACCCCGTTGCACGAGTTGCCGTGCTCGTCGAGGCGGGGGGCGAACGTGCCGACCCCGATCTGGCCCGGCAGCACGGCGATGATGCCGCCCCCGACCCCGGACTTGGCGGGCAGCCCGACCCGCAGCATCCACTCGCCACTCCAGTCGTACATGCCGCACGTCGCCATCACCGACAGGACGTTGCCGACGTTCTCGGCCCGCAGGGCCCGCTCCCCCGTCACCGGGTTCACGCCCCCGTTGGCCAGGGTGGCCGCCATCATCGCCAGGTCGGCGGCGGTGACCAGGATCGAACACTGGGCGAAGTAGAGCTCGAGGTGTTCGTCGACGTCGCCCTCGATCATGTCCGAGCTGAGTTCGAGGTAGGCGATCGCCCGGTTGCGGTGCCCGGT
>JBPEXC010000434.1:0-3800 GCA_052032035.1 Acidimicrobiales bacterium
TCGGGCAGCGGATCGAGAACGAGGTCGTCGGACTCCCGAGCGGGATCATGGACCAGTTCATCTCCGCCGGCGCGGTCGCCGGACACGCCTCGCTGATGGACTGTCGGGCCCTCACCCTCACCCCGGCGCCCCTGCCCGACGGGGCCCGGGTGGCCGTGCTCGACACCGGCACCCGCCGGGTGCTGGCCGAGGCCGCCTACGCCGAGCGGCGAGCGTCGTGCGAGGCCGCCGTCGCCGAGCTCGGCGTGGCGTCGCTGCGTGAGGCCACCCTCGAGCAGGTCGCGAGCCTCGCCGACGACGAGACCCGCCGGCGGGCCACCCACATCGTCACCGAGATCGCCCGCACCGCCGAGGCCGCCGAGGCGATGGCGGCGGGCGACGTCGGCCGCTTCGGCGAGCTGATGACGGCGTCGCACGTGTCGCTGCGAGACGACTTCGAGGTGTCGGGGCCAGGGCTCGACGCCATGGTCGAGGTCGCGCTCGCCGCGCCCGGTTGCCTCGGGGCTCGCATGACGGGCGGCGGGTTCGCGGGCGCCGCGGTGGCCCTCGTCGCCGCCGACGGGGTCGACGCCTTCACCGAGGCCGTCGACGCCGGCTACGACCACGACGGCCACCGTGCCCGGATCTGGATCTGCGAACCGTCCGCCGGCGCCGAGGTGCTCAGCGGCGGGGGAGCGAGCTGAGGCCGAGCCCGGCGACGGCGAGGCTCACGCCGCTGGCGACCGTGCGCAGCTGGTTGAACACCTGCCAGCGCCCGGAGTAGTCGTCCCAGATCACCCGGGCCTCCTCGACCGAGGACGGCACGACGACCGTGGCCAGGTCCTCGTTCATCGGCACGTTGATCGCCATCGTCAGGACGAGCCCGCCGACGAAGTAGATCCCGGCGGCGAGCCCGAACCAGCCGGCGGCCCGACGGTGGCCGTGGGCGCGACACAGAAGCGCCGTGCCCCCGAGCACGACCGGGGTGAGGAAGAAGGCCGGGAAGAACACGGCGTTGCGAACCGATCCGTTCATCGCCTGCATCGCGGCGATGGCGACCCGGGGGTCGGCGGCGTCGAGGCCCCACATCGTGGAGCACACCCAGGCGTAGAAGAATCCGAAGATGGCGCCGCCGAACACGATCGAGGTGATCGCGGCGCCCCGCACGTGGGGTGCCACGCGATCGGACGGGACGAACTCGACGTCCTGCGGATCGTGGACGGTGGGTCGGTCGGTGGCGGGAGTGGTGGTGTGGATCATGTGCTGCAGTGTCGTTCGACCCCCTCGACCGGGGCGTCGGACGATCGGGTGATCCCGGTCGTCCGAAGGTCGCACCGGCTGCGATGGCCTCGGGCGGTCACCGTCGCCGGTTGCCGGGAGTAGGGGAGGTCGAACGAGGGAGCGGCGAGTGAGCGAACGGCACACGAGACGACGACATCGAGGATTCGACGACCTGGTGCGGGCCCATCGGCGCGACATCGAGCACTACGTCGCCCGCCGGGTGCCGGCCGCCGAGGTCGACGACCTGGTCGCCGAGGTGTTCGCCGTCGCCTGGCGCAAGCGAGACGAGGTGCCGACGCAGCGACCGTTGCCGTGGCTCTACGGCGTGGCGTGGAGGGTCGTGCAGCACGGCTGGCGCAGCGGCGGCCGGTGGCGCCGACTCCGGTCGAAGGTGCGGAGCGAGCCGTCGGTGTCGGCGGCGTCGGCCGCCGAGGAGTGGCATCGCAGCGACGAGCACCGGCGCGCCGTCGACGCAGCCCGTCGGCTGTCGCCCGACGACCAGGAGATCCTCCGGCTCACGCTGTGGGAAGAGCTCTCGCCGGCCGACGCCGGCGCGGTGCTCGGGATCTCCGGCGACGCCGCCAAGAAGCGAGCGAGCCGGGCCCGTCGTCGGCTCGCCGAGGCCTACGACGCCGAGGGCTCCGAGACCGAGCCCCGGCCCGATCCCGGACGGACGATCGAGCTGACCCGACCCAGCTCCCGCAGCGAGGAGGTGCCGTCGTGACGACGGTGACCCACGAGGACGACGTCGCCCGGCTCTTCGCCGAGAGCAACCCGATCCCGGCGACCGTGTCGCCCGGGCTGCGACCCCGGCCGGTCGGGGCCGATCCGACGAGCCACGTCGAGGTCGCCCGCGTCACCACCCGACCGCGCCGCACCCTGCTGGCGGTGGCCGCCACCGTCGTCGTGGCGCTCGGCGCTGCGCTCGCGCTCCGGCCCGACCTCGGCGACGACCAGGTCACCACGCCGATCGTCGACGCCGACGACCGGGTCGGCACGGTCGACGACGGCGGCGCAGCCACACCGTCCCGCGAGGTCGCCGAGACGTGGCTGGCGGCGTGGGCCGCCCACGACCCGGCTGCCGTGCGGTCGGTCTCCTCGCCCGGTCTCGGCGTCGTCCTGGCCTCGACCCACGATCCGCTCGCCCAGGAGTGGTTCGAACCGCTGCAATGGACCGAGCGCACGAGCCTCGACGAGGCGGTGGCGATGGCCGACCTCGACGATCGATTCGCCGTCGAACTGGCCCTCGGGCGGGACTGGCGAGTCGATCACTGCGGGGTCGACCCGGACGACGACGGGCTCGTGGTGTGTCGGGCGCGGCGCACCGATGCCCTGACCGGTGCCCGTGGCGCAGCCCCCGTCGAGGTCGACGTGACGCTGGTCGTCGAGGGAGGGGTGGTCATTGCTGCGGAGCTCCTCGCCGACGTCATCGACTGGGACCGCGAGGTCTGGCGTCCCTTCGTCGTGTGGGTGCTCGAGCGGGACGCGGCGACGATCGACACGATGTGGGAGATCGAGCCGACCGAGGAACGCACCCACGACTACGCCGTGCCCCACACCGACGGCGAGGCGGTGACGGCCTTCGAGCGCCTGGTCGTCGACTACGTGGAGGCCGGGGCGCCCGACCCGATGTCGATGCGGTTCGTGGCGGCGCTCCACGGCGACGGACCCGATGTCGAGGCGGGGCTCGGACTGCTGGCGATCGACGCGACCGTCGACGGTCTGTGGGTCGAGACGCCGAGCGACTACCGGTTCGCCGCACCGATCTGGGCGGCGATGGGCGGCTGGGACTGGCAGCCGACCTCCTGTGGGGTGGCGCCGGAGGCAGCGGGCGGGACGGCGGTCCGCTGCTGGCTCCGCCCCGACGAGAACGACCCATTCGGGTTGCCGATCCTCATCCTGCACCTCGAGGTCGCCGACGGACGGATCACCTCGATCGCCGTCGTCGACTCGACCTCGCCGGCGGAGGTCCGGGCGGCCTCCGGCGTCGAGGCGTTCGCCGACTGGCTCCGCGCCGAGCACCCCGACGAGGTCGACGCGATGGTCACCGAACACGACGGCGTCCTCGTCCCCGTGCTCGACGAGGCCTCGGTCGAGCGGTGGGGGCGCCTGGCGCCGGAGTACCTGACGGCCGGCGGCTGAGGGTCGAGTTGCCGAGGGTCCAGCGGCTGCACCGTCGGTCGTCGCCCCACTTGGAAGGTCGCAGCGGTGCTCCGGTAGCTTGCGGACCACGGCGCCGCGAGGTGCACCGATCGACGAGGGGGACACCGTCATGACCACCGAGAACACCGACCGCGCGCGGCTGAGCGAGCTGTCACGCTCGATCGAGGGCAAGGTCGCCATCGTCACCGGCGCCGCCAGCGGGATGGGCCGGGCCACCGCCCATCTCCTCGCCGACGAGGGCGCCCGCGTCGTGGTCAGCGACCTCGGCGGCTCGGCCGAGCACGACGCCCGCATCGCCGCCGTCGTGGCCGAGATCGCGGCCGTGCACGGCGACGAGGCCGCTCTCGCCGTCGGCTGCGACGTCGCCGACCCCACCC
>JBPEXC010000435.1:0-7789 GCA_052032035.1 Acidimicrobiales bacterium
AGGTAGCGGCGCTGCACCTCGTCGGCGTCTCGCTCGAACCCGGCGGCGCGAGCGATCCGGTTGTAGAAGTTGACCTCCCGCGACCCCATACCGCCGAGGTAGCGGGCGAGTTGGGGGCGTCGGCGATCCCGGGCCGCAGCGATCCGGGCGGGGTCGTCGGTGATCTCGACCTCGACCCCGGCGCAGACCTGGAGGGGCTCGAGGTCGGCCGGGCGGACCGCTCGACCGGCGGCCAGGGCCTCGCCCCAGACGTCGCCCGCGCGGTCGGGCAGGAACAGGAACGGCAGCCACCCGTCGGCCTCGGCTGCGGTGACCTCGACGCTGCGCGGGCCGAGGGCCGCCACCCAGATCGGGATGCGCGGTCGCGGTGGGTAGCTCGAGAGCTTGAGGGGTCGGTGACTCGGCCGGTCGGGGTCGCGCCGCGGGGCGGCGATCGTGGGGCCGACGTGGTCGAGCCGTTCGCGAGCCCACACCGAGCGGCAGACGGCGATCACGTCGCGCACCCGGCTCAGGGGCCGTCGGTAGGGCACGCCGTGCCAGCCCTCGATCACCTGGGGGCCCGACGCGCCGATGCCGAGCACGAAGCGGCCGCCCGACAGCTCGTCGAGGGTCGCCGCCGTCTGGGCGAGGAGGGCCGGGCTGCGGCTGAAGACGTTGAGCACGCCGGAGCCGACCTCGACGCGGTCGGTGGCGGCGATGATCAGCCCCAACTGGGAGACCGCGTCGCGGCCGTAGGCCTCGGGCACCCAGAGCACGTCGGCGCCGGCCGCCTCGAGGTCGCGGACGGCGGCAGCCAGCTCGCGGCCCGACCCCCGGGGGTCGACGCTGACCGACAGCTTCGGCGGCCGCAGGTCGTCGCTCGTGGTCGCGGGGGTGGTCATGGCAGGAGACCTCCGTCGTGCAGGGCGGTGGCGAGTCGGTCGACCGCATGCCGGGGACGTTCGAACTCGATCGACAGGTAGGCGCCGGTGAACCCCGCTGCGGCGAGCCCACGGAGCCGGGCGCACGCCTGTTCGGGGGTGCCGACGATGGCGAAGCGGTCGAGGACGAACGCCTCGGCCTCGCGATCGCCGGCCAGCAGGTCGGCGTTGGTGGTGTGGCCGGCCTGGCCGTGGGCGCCGAAGTCGTAGCGGGCGAAGCCGTCCTGGAGGACCGACCACAGGCGCTCCGGCACGTCCTTGCCCTCGGCGGAGCGGCCCAGGGCGAAGCGGGCGGCGGAGATCGCTCGGGGCAGGAACCGGCGACGCAGGTCGGCCACCTCGGCGTCGTCGCCGCCGATCGCCACCCGCAGGGTCGCCCATCGCTCCTGCGGCCGGTCCGAGTCGACGTCCGGCAGGATGCTGCGCAACGCCGTCCCCGACGTCCCGACCCCGGCGATCACGCCGTCGGCGACCTCGGCGGCCAGCGCCGCGCCGCGAGGGCCGCTGGCTGCGACCAGGACCGGCAGCGGGTCGTCGACGACGGCGCGGATCGCGTCGATGCACGCACCGAGTTCGGCGAGGCGAGCCGGGCGGCCGCCGGCCGCTCGCACCGCCGAGTCGCCGGTGCCGAACCCGACGAACCCACGGCGGCCGTGCTCGGCCATCGCCCGCATCGCCGCCGCGTGCACGTCCCAGCGGCGGGTGACCGGGTTGGTCACGCTCGGGCCGACCCGGAGCGAGTCGGTGGCGGCGAGGGCGGCCTCGACCGCGGCGTAGACCTCGAGGCCGCGAGGCGTGTCGGTCACCCCGAGCCCGTCGAACCCGGCGGCCTCCACCGCCCTGGCCACCTCGACGGTGCGGACGCGGGTGTCGGGCAACCAGTTGACCCGCAGCGGGAACCCGCTCACCGGGTCCGCCACGCGTCGAGGGGCGGGAAGTCGGGCGGCCGCCGTTCGGCGAAGGCCCGCCGACCCTCGGCCGACTCACCGCCTCCCGAGTTCACCGCCTGGGCCGCCGCCTCGGCGTCGAGGGCGTCGTCGAGCCGACGGTCGCCGCCGCGGGCGAGGAGGTCCTTGGTCTGGGCCAGGGCCAGCGGTGGCGCCTCGGCGAGTCGGGCGACCAGGTCGTCGGTGGCGGCGTCGAGTTCGCCGACGTCGACGAGCCGGTGGAGCAGACCCAGCCGCTCGGCCTCGGCGGCGTCGATGATCTCGCCGAGGTAGGCCAGCCGTCGCGCCACCTGGGCCGGCACCAACCGGGGCAACAACCACGACCCGCCGGCGTCGATCGACAGGCCACGACGGACGAAGATCTGGCTGAAGCGAGCCGAGCGGTCGGCGACGACGAAGTCGCCGGCGAGGGCCAGGTTCCACCCGGCGCCGACGGCGTTGCCGCGCACGGCGCTCACCACCGGGCGGGTGCAGCGATGCAGGGCCCGCACGGTGTCGTTGATCTCGCGCATCCGCAGCACCGTCGGCAGCGACGGGCCGCTGGCCGACAGGTCGGCGCCAGCGCAGAAGTGGTCGCCGGCACCCCGGAGCACGACGACGCGCACGCTCGGGTCGCCCTCGATCCGGCGCAACTCGGCGCCGAGGTCTTCCCAGCCCGCCGCGTCGATGGCGTTCATCCGGGCGGGCCGGTCGAACACGAGATGTCGCGCCGGGCCGTCGTTCGCTACCGTGATCATGGTTCCACTCATTCAAATCATGTTTTACTAGATGAAAGTCGAGATTGCGCCATGGGCGACCCCACCACGACCGAATTCGCTCCACTCGACCCGTCGAAGGTCGGCACGGTCGGCCCCGAGGTCGAGCGCTCCTGGGGCCCGGACGACGGCCTGCTCTACGCCGTCGCCGTCGGCGCGGGTGCCGTCGATCCGAGCCGGGAGCTGGCGTACACGACGGAGAACTCCGCCGGTGTCGCCCAGCGGGTGCTCCCGACCTACGGCGTGCTGCTCGGCAACCCAGGACGCGAGATCAGCCGCGCCGCGGGCGAGTTCGACCCCAAGGCCCTCGTCCACGCCGGCCAGACGATCACCCTCCACCAGCCGATCCCGCCGAGGGGCTCGATCCGCACCCGAGGCACCTTGGTGGCGGTCGACGACAAGGGCTCGGGCGCGCTGTTGACCACGACCGCCGAGTCGGTCGACGCCGCGACGGGCGCCCCGCTGTTCACCACGTCGTCGTCGCTGTTCATCCGCGGCGCCGGCGGGTTCGGCGACCGCCCTCGCGGCGGCGGGGGATCATCGCGGGCGGAGCCCAGCGCGCCGCGGGAGCCCGATCTGGTGCTGACCGAGGCGACCACCCCGGGCCAGGCGCTCCTCTACCGGCTGTGTGGCGATCGCAATCCCCTCCACTCCGACCCCAGCTTCGCCACCGCCGCCGGGTTCGACCGGCCGATCCTGCATGGGCTGTGCACCTACGGCATCACCGGCCGAGCCCTGCTCGCCGCCCTGTGTGACGGCGACGACGCCCGCTTCCGCTCCTTCGAGGGACGCTTCGTCCGCCCGGTGCTGCCGGGCCAGACCCTCGAGATCGCGGTGCGCTTCACCGAGTCCGACGGAGGCGCCGCCGACCGCGGCGACGAGGTCACCGCCCAGGTCGAGGTCCGGACCGAGGCCGGGGTGGTGCTCACCGGCACCTGCGTCACCGTCTGACGGCTCGCCGGCCGCCTCAGGGGAGCAGGACGCCCCGATCGAGGCGGCCGGCCCGGAACTCGTCGACGAGCGACGCGATGTCGTCGAGGGGGACGACGTGGGAGATGAGGGCGTCGATCTCGAGGGTGCCGTCGAGGTAGCGCTGGGCCAGCGCCGGGATCGCCTGTTGGGGGTCGACCGACCCCATCCGACAACCGAGGATCGACCGTTCACGGAACAGCGCACGGATGTTGGCCGAGAGACGGTCGTCCTGGCCGGGGAGCCCGACCACCACGGCTCGGCCCCCGATCGCCAGGCACTCGATCACGGTGTCGAGGATGTCGGGGCGGCCCACGCACTCGATGGCGGCGTCGACCCCGAGCGGGGTCATCGCCTCGACGGCGGCCCGGATGTCGGCCGCGGTCGGCGTGAGCACGAAGTCGGTCGCTCCGAGGCGGCGGGCCAGGTCCTCCTTGCGGGGATCCCGGTCGCACACGATCACCCGCTCGGCCTTGCGGTGGCGGGCCTCCTGCACGGCGTTGAGACCGATGCCGCCGGCGCCGGTGATCAACACCCAGTCGCCCTCCTCGACCTCGGCCCGGGCGACGGCACCGGTGCCGGTGACGACGGCGCACCCGAGCAGTGCGGCGGCCGGGCCGGGGACCTCGTCGGGGATCGGGATCACCTGGCGGGCCAGCACCACGGTGCGGGCGGCGAAGGCCCCGATGTGGACGAACTGGTAGACGGCCTCGCCCCGGAAGCTGAACGGGGCCTGATGGGGGCGGGCCGGGGTGGCGCAGCGGGCCGGGCGACCGCTGCGGCAGCGGCGGCACGTGCCACACGACGCCAGGGGCGACATGACGACCCGCCGGCCGAGCAGGTCGGTCGCGGCGGCGCCGGTGTCGACGACGCGACCCACCGCCTCGTGGCCGAGCACGGCCGGGGTCGGCTGCACGTAGGCGCCGGTGAGGGGGTTGAGGTCGCTGTGGCAGAGGCCGGCGGCCTCGATCTCGACGACGACCTCGTCGTCGGTCGGGGCCCGCAGCTCGACGTCGGGGCTGACCACCCAGTCGTCGCCGGTCCAGAGCGCCGCCCTCATGCCCGAGCCTCCCGGGTGGCCTCGCGCGCGGTGCGCAGCGCGGTCTCCCACGGCACCCCGATCGACGGGTCGGCGTCGCGGGGCAGTCCGAGCACCCGTTCGGCGAGCTGGTTGCGGAGCACCTCGGAGGTGCCGCCGGCGATCGTCTTGGCCTGCACCCGCAGGAACGCCCACTCGTTCGACTCGGCCCACGGGTCGTGCCCGTCCCACGCCACCCCGGACGGCCCGGCCAGGTCGACGAAGAGCTGTTGGAGGCGCTTGGAGTGCTCGGCCTGGAGGATCTTGGTGACGGCGCCCTCGGGCCCGGGCGGGAGACCGGCCGAACGACGAGCCGCCGCCCGCTGGTTGAGCACCCGCACGACCGCGGCGACCATCCACTCGTCGACCACCCGCTCCCGGGCGACGATGTCGAGGGAGCCGGCGACATGGTCGACCAGTTCCTCGATGGAGCGGCCGACCACCGAACCCGGCGGCGCGGCCCCGACGCCGGAGCCCGCCACCCGCTCGAAGGCGAGGGCGGTCTTGCAGACGTCCCAGCCCGAGCCGATCGGCCCGATCCGGCAGTCGTCGTCGACGATCACCCCGTCGATCACGGTCTCGAAGAACTCGGCGTCGCCGGTCATCTGGCGGATGGGGCGGATCGTGACACCGGGCGTCGTCATGTCGAGACCGAACGCCGTCATGCCCCGGTGCTTGGTGACGCCGGTGTCGGATCGGGTGATCAGCAGACCGTGACGAGCGAGGTGGGCCCGACTCGTCCAGGTCTTCACCCCGTCGAGGCGCCAGCGACCGTCCGGGAGCTGGGTGGCGTCGCACCGCAGCGAGGCGAGGTCGGACCCCGCCTCGGGCTCGCTGAAGAGCTGGCACCACAGCTCCTCGGCGGCGGCGATCGGCGGCAACCACCGCTCGCACTGGGCCTCGGTCCCCCACTCGAGGATGGAGGGACCGACCCAACCGGTGCCGACGGCGTAGCGCACGTCGCCGATCAACCAGTGACGCAGCAGGGCCTTCACCTCCGCCGCGGCGCCGGGGTCGACCTCACGACCGCCGTAGCGGACGGGCCAGTCCGGGGTGAGCCACCCCTCGGCGGCGGCCGAACGTACGGCGATCTCGCCCTGCGCACCCCGGGAGAGCCGCTCGACGGTGTCGCGGTCGCCGCGGTCGACCGCGTCGATCCACTCGGCCGGCAGGTGGCCACGGATCCAGGCCTCGAACTCGGCGCCGACGCTGCCGGCGAGCGTGGCCGCCGTCATCGGGCCCTCTGGCTGACTCGCTCCCCGGTCACCAGACCGGCCAACACGTTGCGCATCACCTCGGCGGTGCCCCCGCCCATCGCGAGACCGCGAGCGTCGCGGAAGTAGCGCTCGACCGGCCACCGCCGGGAGTAGCCGCGGGCGCCGTGGAGCTGGATCGCCTGGTTGGTCACCCGCTGCACCATCTCGCTGGCGTGGAGCTTGGCCATGATCGTCGCCCGCTGGTCGGGGAACGCCGACGCGTCGCGGGAACGAGCCGCTCGCCAGGTGAGGAGCCGGGCCATCTCGATGTCGAGGGCCATGTCGGCGAGCTGCCACCGCAGCCCCTGGAACGTGGCGAGGGGACGGCCGAACTGTTCGCGCTGGCGCACGTGGCCGATCGAGTCGTCGAGTGCGGCCTGCGCCACCCCGATGCACATCGCGGCGTTGCCGCATCGCTCGGGGTTGAACTGGTTGACCAGGATCGAGGCGCCCTGCTTGGAGTCGGGGTCGGGCATGATCAGCACGTTCTCACGAGGGACCGGGGTGTTGTCGAACATCATGCTGGCCTCGGCCACGCCGCGGAACCCCATCTTGGGGTCGACGATCGGCTCGGCCATGCCCGGCGTTCCCCGCTCGATGATCACCGCGCCGATCCCGCGCGGGCCCTGGGAGCCCGGTGTCCGGCAGAACACGATCGTCGTGTCGGCCTCGCGGCCGCCGGTCACCCAGCACTTGTGGCCGGTGAGCACGAAGTCGTCGCCGTCGGGGCGCAGCTCGGCCGCCAGGTCGGTGCCCGACGAGCCCGCCCCCGGCTCGCTCATGGCGATGGCGAAGTGGCGGGTACCGGCTGCCACGCCCGGCAGGAAGCGCTGCTTCTGCTCGTCGGTGCCGAGCACATAGATCGCGCGCCACGGGCCGTTGAGGAACGACTGGGCGATCATGGCGCTCGACACACACGCCCGGGCGAGCTGCTCGACGACGAGGCAGCCGGCGAGCACGCCGAGGCCCCGCCCGCCGAACTCTTCCGGCACGGTGAGGCCCAGCAGGCCGGCGTCGCGCAGGATCTTGAGCGACCGGCGGGGGAACTGCTCGGTCTCGTCCCAGGTGGCCGCCCACGGCCGCAGCTCGGTGTCGGCCACTTCACGCGCCTTCTCCACCAGCGCCCGCTCGTCGTCGGACAGCTCGGACCACGGGTGGGTCTCGAAGTCGATCGCGGGGCTGGCGCCGGCCGGCTCCCACACCTCACGGTCGTCGGCGGTCCACGCCGAGTTGACCACGGGCCAGCTGAACGGGCCGTCGGCGCCGGTGGCGAGCGACGGGGCTTGGGGTTCGGGGGTCATCGGATCTCACTTCTCAGGAAACGGGCGTCGAGGGCGACGAGGTCGCCGTCGAACGGGATCAACGGGTTGCATTCGGCCAAGCTGGCGCCGGTCGAGCGAACGAGGTCGCCGAGCCGCAGGGCGACGTCGGCGAGCTGGACGCAGGTCGATCGCCAGCGGTCGTCGCCGGCGAAGACGTGGTCGAGGATGCGTCGGGCGAACCAGTCGGCCGAGGTGTCGCCGGGCAGGGAGACGACCCGGTCGATCACGTCCATCCGACCGCCGCCGAGACCGGCGGCGGTCACGACGCCGAGGGACGGGTCGATGCGGGCGCCGGCGAACAGTTCGGGCGCGCCGCGCAACTGCCCCGCCACGACGGCCCACGATTCACCGTCGGCCATCCGACCCAGGACGGTCTCGACGGCGGCGGTGTCGACGAGATCGAGATGGATGCCGCCCGAGGCCGCCTTGTGATGGTGGGCTGCCATGTTGACCTTGACCACGAAGGGGGCTGCCACGCCGGCGGCCGACAGGGCGGCGGGGACGTCGCCGGCGCGAGCGGGGTCGACCGAGATCCACGGCGC
>JBPEXC010000436.1:0-7468 GCA_052032035.1 Acidimicrobiales bacterium
CGGCGAGCAGTCGACGGCAGCCCTGCTCGCCTCGGAGGACTTCGGCGAGGTGCTGCGCCAGAACGAGTTGCTGGCCTCGGCCAACGGCAACGCCGGCGACGTCCTCGAGGAGCTCCGCATCCTGCAGGAGGACCGAGCCGTCGCCGAGGCGGAGGCCGAGGCCGCCGTCGCGGCCACCGCCGCCCTCCAGACCGAGATGGAGACGATCCAGGCCGACTACCAGGCCCAGCAGGCCGTCCAGGCCGAGCTCAAGGCCGAGATGGAGGCCCGGGTCGCCGACTGGGAGTCGCAGGTCGCTGCGATCGAGGCCGAGGACCAAGAGCTCGCCGACTTCATCCGGGCCGAGGAGCGTCGACTCAACCCGACCCCGGTGGTGACCTCGAGCGCGCCGGCGCCCGGCACCCCGTCGGTCAGCGGGTTCCAGTGGCCGATCAGCGGGCGGGTGTCGAGCGGCTTCGGCTACCGGGTCCACCCGATCTTCGGCACCCGCCGACTGCACCGGGGCATCGACGTCGGCGCATCGAGCGGCACCCCGATCGCTGCGGCCAAGGGCGGCACCGTCATCCTCGCCGGCTGGAACGGCGGCTACGGCAACTGTGTCGTGATCAGCCACGGCGACGGCATCACGAGTCTCTACGCCCACCAGAGTTCGCTGGCGGTGTCGGTGGGCGACACGGTCAGCCGCGGCGACATCGTCGGCTACGTCGGCAGCACCGGACAGTCGACCGGCCCACACCTCCACTTCGAGATCCGGGTGAGCGGCACGGCCGTCGACCCGGCGCCCTACCTGCCCTGAGGGGCATCCGCCCTAGGCGGCGGTCACCTCGATCGTGTGGTAGCCCGAGGCGCCGTTGGGGGCGGGGCGGGTGATCTCGGAGGTCTGCGGCTCGCCCGTGTCGTCGGTGGCCCGCACCTCGATCGTGTGGTCGCCGGCCTCGGGGGTCCAGTCGAGCCGCCACTGCCGCCAGGCGTGCACGCCGAGCGACTCGCCGAGCGTGGCCTCGTTCCAGTCGCCGCCGTCGATGCGGACCTCGACCTTGGTGATGCCCCGGTTGGGCGCCCACGCCACGCCGGCGATCGGCACGTTGCCGCCGCTGACGATCGAGCGACCGTCGCCCGGGGTGTCGATCCGGGACTGGGTCTTGATCGGGCCGTCCTTCGACCAGCCCCGGGGGATCCAGTAGCCGTCGAACGCCTCCAGCGTCGTCAGCTCGATCTCGGTCAACCACTTCGTGGCCGACACGTAGCCGTAGATGCCCGACACGACGAGGCGGGCCGGGAAGCCGTGCCGGGTCGGCAGCGGCTCGTCGTTCATGCCGACCGCCACCAGCGCCGTGCGGCCGTCGTAGGCGAGGTCGGTGGGGAAGCCGCAGGTCCAGTCGTCGATCGAGCGGCTGGCGATCTGGGTGGCACCGGGCTGGACCCCGGCCTCGTCGAGGAGGTCGGTGAGGGGCACACCCTGCCACACGGCGTTGCCGACCAGGTCGCCGCCGACGTCGTTGGACACGCACGACAGGGTGACGGCCTCGACGGTGGTGGCCCGCTCGAGGAGCTCGTCGTAGGTGAACGTGATCTCGTTGTCGACCATCCCCTTGATCGTCAGGGACCAGTTGGCCGGGTCGATCTGGGGGATCCGGAGGGCCGTGTCGATGCGGTAGAACTCGTCGTTCGGGACGACGAGCGGGGTGATGCCGGCGGTCTGTGCGACCGGACCCGACGCCGCCGACGTCACGGCGTCGGACACCGGCGCGGCGTCGTCGGTCTCGGCCAGCACCACCTCGGCGCGCGCATCCTCGGCGCTGCTGCGGCCCCGGATCTGCCCGGCGGCCACGCCGGCCACGGCGGCACCGCCGGTGGCGACCCCGGCCCAGCCCAGGAACGAGCGGCGCGAGTGGGCCGGGTCGACGATCGACTCGGCGACGGGCGCCTCGTCGACGATCGGCTCGGGCATCGCCGGGCTGAGTCGGCCCTCGCGGGCCACCCGCAACAGCACGAGCAGCGTGGCGACGCCGGCGGCGACGGCCACGGCGTTGATCAGCACGGCGCTGGTGGGCCCGGCGAAGGCATCGGCGGCGGTGGCGACGGCGCCGAGCAGCCCGAAGGCGACGATGCCGGCGATACCGACGAGCGGCCGGCGAAGCGAGAACACGCCGAGCACGGCGGCCACGACCACGGCGATCAGGGTGGTGCCGATCATCAGGGCGGGCTTGTCGGCCAGGCCGAACACGTCCTTGCCGAAGTTGACGAACCAGGTCGGTGCTTCGTCGACCACCCGGTTGGCCACCGCCAGCACCGGGCCGGGTCGGGGGGCGGCGAACGCTGCGACGATCTCGCCCGCGGCCAGGGCGGCGCCACCGGCGACGGCCCCGGCGAGTGCGCCCTGCCAGGCGGAGGGGGAGGTGGCGCTGGCGCCCGTCGGGCTCTCGGAAACGGCTGGCATGTCCATGGTGTGAGTGAACCGGCCCCCGGCCGGTTGGCTTCCGTCGTTCACGGGTTGTTCAGAACCTTCGGTCGCCGCGTCGGGCATGCTTGAGGGGATCGGTCGACGACCGGGAATGCCCCGAATGTCCGAAGGGTTCTCAGACCATGCCTCATTCACCTCCAGAACGAGACACCAGACGCCGAGGGGTGGCCAACCGGGCGGCGCCGCTCGCGCTCGCCTTCGCCCTGTTGGTCGGTGCGTGCAGTTCCGACGGCGGTGACGCCACCGCCACCGGCGGCGAGACCGTCGCCGCCGACTCCGGTACCGACGCCGGGGCCGCGAGCGGCGGCACCGAGGGCGCCACCGATGATGGCGGGTCGGACGGCGCGGAGGCGGCCACCACCGACGGGCCGGGGTTCCCGAGCCTCGACGTGGTCGATCTCGACACCGGCGACACCGTCGACCTCGGCCAGGTGCTGGCCGGCAGCGACCTGCCGACCCTGCTCTGGTTCTGGGCGCCGCATTGAAGCGTCTGCCGGCGTGAGGCGCCGGTCGTCGAGCAGTTCGCTCGACAGAACGACACCCAGATCCGCGTCGTGGGCATGGGCGCCCAGGACACCGAGGAGGAGGCCGACGACTTCAAGGCCGACGGCGGCGTCGAGACCCCGGTCATGATCTGGGATCCGAGTTTCGACTCCTGGACCCACTACGGGGTCCGTGGCCAGCCGGCGGCGATCCTCGTCGACGCCGACGGCAACGAACTCGGCCGCTGGCTCGGGGCCTTCGATCTCGACGAGGTCCTCGAGACCCTGGCGTAACGCCCGCTCGACCCGATCGTCGTCACCAGGGGTGTTCGCCGCCGTCCCAGCGGATGAACATCCCGGTGTCGGCGATCGACAGCGCCGCGATCGTGTCGGCGATCGTCGCTCCCGTCGTCTCGAGGTCGAGGGGAGCGGCGTCGCCGCCCATGTCGGTGCGGAGTCAGCCGGGGTGGAGCATCACGACGGCGATGCCCTCGGGCCGGAGTGCGGTCGCCGCCTTCACGCTCCACATGTTGAGGGCTGCCTTCGACACGCAGTAGGCGGTGTCGCGTCCCTTGCGTGCGGCGACCTGCATCGAGCCGAGTTGGGAGCTGACGTTCACCACCACGGCGCCCTCGCCCTGGCGGAGCGCAGGCAGGAGCGCTCGGGTGGTGAGCATCGGGCCGCTGACGTTGGCGTCGAGGACGGTGCGGTAGACCTCGGCGTCGAGGTCGAACGGGCCGCGCACGTCGGCCGGTGCGCCGGCGGCTCGACTGTCGAGGCCCGCGCAGTTCACGAGGAGGTCGACGGCGCCGAGCCCGGCGGCGATCTCGGCAGCGGCGTCGTCGATCGAGGTCGGATCGGCGAGGTCGAGCTGCGACGTTCCCGCCAGGCCCTCGGGGCCGTCACCGGAGCGGAGCGTGCCCCACACACGGTCACCGCGCCCGACGAACACCTCCGCCAACCGGTGGCCGAGGCCGCGTGCGGTCGGGGCGAGTCCCTCAGAGGCCCTTGTAGTTGACGATCGCCGTCAGTTCGTCGGTCACTCGGACGAGGTCCTCCTGATCGGCCATCACGTCGTGGATGTCCTTGTAAGCATCAGGCGCCTCGTCGAGCAGCTTGGTCGCGTTCTCCTGCTGCCAGGTCCGACCCTGCATCTGGCGGGCGAAGTCGGCGGCGTCGAGCTGCTTGCGCGCCTTGGTCCGCGACAGCTTCCGGCCGGCACCATGCGACGCGGAACAGTACGACTCGTGCGAACCGAGGCCCGCCACGATCATCGTCGAGGTGCCCATCGACCCCGGGATCACGCCACGGTCGCCGGCACGGGCCCGGATCGCGCCCTTACGGGTCACCCACAGGTCGCGGCCGTCGTGAGTCTCACGCTCCGCGTAGTTGTGATGGCACCGGATCCGGTCGACCTCGGCGACGTGGGGCACCAGGGCCCGCAGCGCGCCGAGGGCGGCATCCATCATCAGGTCCCGATTGGCCAGGGCGTAGTCCTGGGCCCACAGCATGTCGGCCCGATAGGCCTCGAACTGGGGGTCGGTGGCCAGGAAGTAGGCGAGGTCCGGATCCTCGAGGATCCGCCCCTCGGCCTTGGCCAGCTCCTTGGCTGCACGGATGTGATGCTGGGCGAGCTTGTTGCCGATGCCACGCGAGCCGGAGTGGAGGATGATCCAGACCTCGCCGGCGGCGTTGACCGAGCCCTCCACGAAGTGGTTGCCCGAACCGAGGGTGCCGAGCTGCTTGTGGGCGCGCTCGTGATCCCGGCTCTCGATCTCGGAGCCGCGAGGCAGCGGGTTCGCCTCGAGCCACCGGTTCGCGGCGCGCCCGGTGCGCGAATGGGCCTGACCCACGCCGGCCGGGATGTCCGTCGCCCACGCATCGAGTAGGGGACGCAGGTCGTCGGGCAGCTCGTGGTCGGCGAGATTCGTCTTGAGGGCCGTCATGCCGCAGCCGAGGTCGACGCCGACCGCGGAAGGGATCAGCCCGCCGGTGACGGCGTCGGTGGCGAGGACCGAGCCGATCGTGGCGCCGGCGCCGAGGTGGGCGTCGGGCATGAGGGCGAGCGGCTCGGTGACGGCGGGGGAGCCCGCGGCCCGCAGGGCCTGGGCCCGGGCTGCGCCGTCGAGGTCGGTCGCCCAGTTGCGGACCAGCTCGGTGGTCCCGTCGTTGGTGGTGATGCGTTCCATTGCCGCCTCCTTCCAGGGGCTCGTGCGGCCGCCGGTGGTCGTTCCGGTCCGACATCGTGACGGTCCGGCGCCGAGAGGGCCAGTGAATTGTCGCTGATCGGTGCGGGCGACCGAGGACCGGAACGCTGACACCGTGTCGCCCGAGTGCTGACGCAGTGTCGCTGTGGTGGCTACCCTCGGAGGCGAAACAATGGAGGGAACCATGGGCCTACGACCGCTGATGTCGTCGGTGAGGACGCTGGGCGTCTGTTTCGTCGCGGGCGGGATGCTTGTGGCATGCAGCACCGGCGACTCGTCGACGGCCGACACCGCCGAGGACGATCGACAGGAGATCACCGAGGCCGCGACGGCGACCGATTCCTCCGAGTGTTTGGCCGATTCTCTGGCGACGACCGCCGACGAGTACCGGACGCTGTCGGAGACCGACGGCAACATGACGCTCGAAGCTTCGCCCGAGTTGATCGAGAAGTTGCCCGACGCCATGGTCGCGTGTTCCGACGCAGCCGTGATGGCGGCCTTGTACGCGTCCGAACTGCGTTCGAGCGCCGGCGAAGCGCTCGACCCCGACGTGCAGTCCTGCATCGTCGACAACTCCGAGTCGGAGACCGCTGCGCTGCTCCGCGTCATGTTCGGGAGCAAGCGGGGCGATACGCCGATCGAGCGGATCGAGGAGGTCGCTCCACTCCTCGCGACGTGCACCTCCGCCAGCTGGTGGCTGGGTGGCGGCTTGACCGACGCGTCGGAGGCCGAGGTCGCGTGCATCGACAGCTCGCTCGACGTCGACGAGCGGGAGGAGCTGATCGTCTTGACTCTCGCTCGCGAAGAGGCCTTCACCGACGCGACATCGGCGGCGCTCTACGACTGCACCGACTTCGTCGAAGCGATGTTCGGTCCCGACGTCGATGCTCTCGACCTGGCGCCCGGTTCGCGTGCGTGCCTCAACGGCGTCGCCGAGGAGTTCGACGTCCTGTATCCCCTCGCCGACGACCAGCTCCCCGCCTATCAGGACGCGGTGACGCAGTGCTTCACCGACGAGGAGTTGGCCGCCGTCACCGAGCTGCTGTCGTCCGGCTGACCGGCGGACGATTTCCTCGGTCGGGTGGGCCGTCCTAGGTTGGCCCGCCATGACCGATCTTTCTGGACGCGTGGTGTTGGTGACCGGTGGCAACGGCGGCATCGGACTCGGCATCGCCGAGGGCTGCGCCGAGGCCGGGGCCGACGTGATCATCTGGGGCACCAACCAGACCAAGCTCGACAACGCCGCCGGACAGCTCGCCGCCACCGGGCGCAAGGTGCTGGCCCAGCGGGTCGACGTCAGCGACGAGGAGGCCGTCGACGGCGCCTTCGCCCAGGCCGTCGCCGAGATGGGCAAGGTCGACGCCCTGTTCGCCAACGCCGGGATCGGTGGCGGTGCGCCCTTCATCGACCAGACCACCGACATCTGGCGTCGGGTGCTGTCGGTCAACCTCGACGGCGCCTTCTTCACCCTGCGGGCCGCCGCCCGCCACATGGTGGAACGGGGCGAGGGTGGCTCGCTGGTCGGCGTCTCGTCGACCTCGGCGATCCACGGTGCCCCGGCCGCCCAGCCCTACGCCGCGACCAAGGCGGCGATGCTGGCGATCATGCGCGGCCTGGCCGTCGAGCTCGCCCGTCACGGGATCCGGGCCAACTCGATCCTCCCGGGGTGGACCGAGACCGAGATGACCGAGGCCGGCCGGGAGAACGCCAAGTTCCTCGAGAACACCACCAAGCGCACGCCCGTGCGGCGCTGGGGCGTGCCCGACGACTTCAAGACGCTGGGCGCGTTCCTCGCCGATCCGACCCAGGTCTTCCACACCGGCGACGAGATCGTCGTCGACGGCGGCTACACGCGCTTCTGAGCGAGCGTTGCCGCCCCGCTCAGGCGTAAACCCAGGCGGCGCCGCTCGTGTAGCGACGGAGCCCGACGCGGAACACCGTTGCGCCGATCGCGACGTGGAGCGCAGCGATGGCGACCATCGTCGCGCCGACCCGCAGCGACGGCTCGGTGATCGCCCGCACCGGGACGCTGCCCACGAACGCGGCGGGGATCGCCGTGTGGAACGCCACCCGCAAGGCCCGACCGAACACGTCGATCGGGTAGGTGGCGAAGAGTGTGATCGCGTGGAATCCCATCTCGCCGACCTCGCCACTCGCTCGGCTGAAGAAGGCCAGCGATCCGAGGGCGACCAGGAACCCGGCGAGGGTGGCGGCCGAACACGCCATGGCCAGTACCGCCCAACCGAGGCGTGCCGGCGACGGGTCGTCGGCGACGACGAACGACGCGGCCACCACGGCGAGCCCGAAGCCGACAT
>JBPEXC010000437.1:0-6946 GCA_052032035.1 Acidimicrobiales bacterium
GTGCTCGACTCGCCGAGTTCGCAGTGGCTCGAGAAGGACCGCCCCCACGAACGCATCCGGGCCGTGGTCCGCAACACCCACAAGCTGTCGTTCATCTTCGGCCTGATGCGGCGCGACGCCCTCCACCGGACCCTGCTCCACCGGCCCTTCTACGGCGCCGACAAGGTGCTGCTGTTCGAACTGCTGCTCCAGGGCAGGTTCGTCGAGGTTCCCGAGCCGTTGTTCAACCGGCGCAGCCACAACATGAACTCGACACGGATGGCCCACGACGCCGACGCCATGGCCCAGTACGGAGCCGGCAGCCGCCAGTTCGTGGCCCGCATCCTGCACGGCTACGTGTCGGCGCTCCAGGAGTCGGACCTCTCGGCGGGCGAGAAGGCCCGCTGCCTGGCCGTCGTCGGCTCGAAGCTCAAGACCCCACTGCGGACCTGGCAGGGTCGCTGAGCACCTCGTTGCCGACCGGCTGCCCGGGGGTGAGCCGGACCAGGGCCGCCAACGCGAGCGCCACGGCGGCCCCGCTCAGCAGCACCAGGGTGGTCGACGTCGCCTCGACGATGGCACCCGACACGAGGTTGTTGAGCGACACGAGGCCGCCGAAGGAGAGCACCCACAGGGCCATCACCCGGCCGCGGACCTCGTCGGCCAGGTGCTGTTGCAGGAAGGTGTTGAGCGCCGTCGGCATCACGAAGTAGAAGGTGCCGACGCAGAACAGCACGCCGGCGGCCACCCAGCCCGAGCGGACCTGGCTCAGCACGGCAAGGGCGACGGCGAAGCCGGCCAACGTGGTGCGCACCACCTTCTCCTTGTCGAGCCGGACCAGCACGGTGCCGGCCAGGGCGGCGCCGAGGAGGGCGCCGCACCCGAAGATGGCGTAGATCAAGCCGTACTGGGTGCTCTCGGCGTCGACGCCCCAGTCGTGCTCGGCCAACACCGGCATCAGGCCGATGAAGGGCAGGCACAGCAGCGAGAACGTCGACATGATCGCCAGCGGCCGGCCGACCTGGGGCACCCGGCTGGCCACCCGGAAGCCGCCGAGGAGGCGGTCGCCGGCCGACATCGGCTGCTTGCGGACCGGCGGCATCGGGGTGACGAGGAGGGCGCCGATGATCAGCAGGTAGGTGGCGGAGTTGAGGGCGAACAGTTCGGCGATGCCGGTGGCGCTGAGGAGGGCGGCGCCGACGGCGGGGCCCAGGACCCGGGACCCGTTCACCTGGATCGAGTTCAGACTGATCGCGGCGCCGAGGTCGCGCGGGCCGACGAGGCTCGGCACCACGGCGGTGAAGGCGGGAGCGAACAGCGCCTGGCCGATCCCGATCATGAACACGATGCCGACGAGGAGGTGCTGGCTGATGTCGTCGTCGAGCACCTGCCAGGCGAGGACCAGCCCCCAGAGGGCCTGCCACGCCTGGGTGAACAGGAGGAGTTTGCGGCGATCGACCGAGTCGGCGAGCGAGCCGCCGACCACGCTGAGCAGCAGCATGGGCGACAGCTGGGCGAACACGATGAACGTCGTGAAGCTCGGGCTCTCGGTCAGCTCGTAGGCGAACACCCCGAGGGCGACGTTCTGCATCCAGCGCCCCATGTTGGAGGCGAAGGAGGCGAGGAAGATCCGACGGAAGTCGCGGATCCGGAGGACGTCGAGCGCCGTGGTCTCTTGTTCGGGCGGACTGGCGGGGTCACCAGCCACGGTCGACCCACGCGTCGAGCTGGGGGCGTTCCGTCCCGATCGTCGTGTCGTCGCCGTGACCCGGCAACACGATCGTGTCGGGGGCGTGGACGAAGAGCCGGTCGTCGATCGAACGGATGATCTCGTCGAAGCTCGAGTAGTCCCACTTGGTGGCGCCCGGGCCGCCGGGGAACAGGGTGTCGCCGGTGAACAGCAGCGGCTTGTCGACCAACTTGAAGCAGATCGAGCCGGGGGTGTGGCCGGGGGTCGTGATCGTGTGGAGCTTGAGCCGGCCGACCTCGATCATCGTGTCGTCCTCGAGGATGTAGTCGTAGCTCGGCAACATCTCGGCGTCCGCTGCGGTCACCCCGACCTCGAACCCGGCGTCACGCACGGCGGGCACCGCCTGGATGTGGTCCCAGTGGCCGTGGGTCTCCAGGACGGTGCGCACCCCGAGGGTGCGACACAGGTCGAGGAGCATCTCGTGTTCGTTGGCGGCGTCGAGCATCACCGCCTCGCCGGTGTGGCGGCAACGGATCACGAAGACGTTGTTGTCGTAGGGGCCGACGACGACCTTGTGGACCTCGACATCGGTGTCGTGCCAGTGGAGCGTGGGCGCTGCGGGGGTCACGACCCGAGCTTAGACAGCCGAAGGTTCGAACCGTGAAGTCGACTGTCACCCCTGGGTGTCAGCCGCCTCGTCGATCCTCGCCAGGAGCTGCTCGTTCGACATGCCGGCCAGGGTCTTGTAGGCGTTGGCGACGGTCTCGAGCTCGTGACGGGGCACGCACGTGTGCCGACCGACGCACGAGCCGTCGCACCGGTCCTTCACCCACTGCAGCACCCGCTCGGGACCGGTCTGGCGGTTGTCGAGGGTGAGCTGCCGGGTCGGCGGCAGCCGCTCGTCCTGGTAGCGCTCGAGGGCGGTCGCGACGTCGAGCTCCTCGTTGAGCGCAGCGGTGAGGCTCTCGCCGTCGATGATCGCCTGGCTCGACCCGTTCGAGCCGTTCGGCCGCATCACGTGGGCGGCGTCGCCGAGCAGGGTGACCCGCCCGTGCGACCAGCGGTCGATCGGGTCGCGGTCCGACATCGGGAACTCCCAGACCGTGCGGGTGGCGGCGAAGATCGCCGGGATGTCGATCCAGTCCCACACCCAGTCCTTGAACGCCGGGGCGAAGTCGTCGTGGGCGGCGACCCGGTTCCAGTCGGCCGACGAGATGTCGAGCTCGACCGGGAACTCGGCCACCCAGTTGATCAGGCTCCGACCGGCCCGGCGCTCGGCACCGCCGATCGGGTAGGCGACCACCTTCAGGGTGTCGTGCCCGGCCATGAACATCGACTCGCCGTCGCCGAAGGGCTCGGCCTCCACGGCGCCCCGCCACAGCATCAAGCCCGAGTAGTGGGGCGGACCCTGGTCGGGGTTGAGGGTCGACCGCACCACCGAGTTGAGGCCGTCGGCGCCGACGAGGACGTCGCCGGTGTGGGAGCCGACGGCGGCGCCGCTCTCCTTGTCGACGAAGTGGGCGGTCACCCCCGAGGCGTCCTGGTCGAAGGCGGCCAGATGGTGCCCGGTGTGCACCCGGTCGGCGCCGAGTCGGGCGCGGGCGGCCTCGAGCAGGACCATCTGGAAGCGGCCCCGGTGGATCGAGTACTGCGGCCACGGGAGGCCGGCGTGCACGCCGCGGTCCTCGGTCCAGATCTCGGTGCCGTCCTCGGAGTAGAAGCTGAGGCGCCGGGTGTGGATGGCGACCTCGTCGAGCGCCGGGCCGAGGCCGAGCTCGTGCAGGATGCGCACCGAGTGGGGCTGCACGTTGATGCCGACGCCGAGCTCGCGGGGCTCGCGCACCGACTCGAACACCATCACGTCGTGGCCGGCGGCGTGGAGGCACAGGGCCGCCGTGAGACCGCCGATCCCGCCGCCGGCGATCAGGACGCGGCGCGGGGTGGTGGCCCGGCCGAAGGGAGCGTGCTCGGTCACTGCGGCCACATCACCTTCTTGAACCCGCGGATCTCGACCCGCTCGAACAGCCCGGCGATGGCGTAGGGGTCGTTGGCCGCGAACTCCTCGGCCGCGGCGAGGTCGGCGAACTCCATGATCAGCAGGCTGCCGCACATGTTGCCGTCGTCGTCGAGGAGGGGTCCGCCCGCCTTGGCGTCGAAGTCGGCCACGTAGGCGAGGTGGGCCTCGCGGTTGGCCGTGCGGACGTCGAGCGCCCCCGGCTTGTCGAGGGCGTGGATGGCGAACAACATGCCGTCTCCTTGGATGGCGGACGGCGAACGACCCTAGCCGCACCCGAGCAGCGCGGACCCTTCTGGGACCGACGACCCAGCTCGACGGGTGGCTCCGCCCTCGTCGCCCCCGAACGGGCGGTCCTAGCGTCGTGAGCGTGGAGAGGCGTGACAACTGGCGTTGGAACTGGTGGTTCCCGGCCGCCGGTCTGGCGGTGTCGATGCTGGTGTTCACCTGGTGGACGGCCGAGGCGATCTTCGCCGGCGACGAGCTGGGTTCGGCGGTCCGGTTCTGCCTCGGGCTCGCCGTGTGCAGCTACTTCCTCCTGGTCCATCGCCTGACGGTGCTCCGTCGGCGGCTGCGCGCCCCGGGCTGAGACGCGTTCACAACTCGTCGTCAGCTGCCGATGGTGGCGGATGGACCAGTGCGGCGCGTGCCAACAACCGACGTTCCCCGGTCAACCGTGTGTCCGCTGCGGCACCGTCACCGGCGGGCCGCCTCCCCCCGCCCCGGTCGAGGCGGCCGCCGCGGAGGAACCGCTCGGTGCGCTCGGTGCGCTCAAGATCGGCGTGCCGCTCGTCGTCATCGTCGGGCTGGTCGGTGCCCTGATCTTCAGCCTGGCCTACGGCAGCCGGGCCCCGAGCCCCGAACAGCTCGCACTCTTCGAGACCACGGTGCCCCAGCTCGACGCCACGTCACCTCGCTGGTGCGACCATCCCCAGCCGGTCGAGGGCGTCGAGCCCCTGTCGACCCGGGTCGCCAACCCGGCCGTCGCCCACGAGAGCGTGCGCGGGGCGACCTGGACCGCGAGTTCCTTCGACGGGCTCGAGGCGGCCGCCTGGCGGTCGAACCCGGCCCTGATGGACGAGACCGTCGAGGACGTCCGAGCGGTCGTCTGCCTCGAACTGGCGCCCAACGGCCAGGACCGGGTCTGCACCGGCTACGACGGGGCACTCCGGGTGACGGTCTGGGGCTACGACCTCACCGCCACGGTCTACGAGGTCGCCACCGCCGAGGAGGTCGAGCGGGTGACCGTGCGTCCGTCCGGCGACGATTATCGCTGCCCCGACGCCGTCCTGGCCAGCGGCGACGAGGCGTCCGAGCGCGCCGATCTCCCGGCGTCGGCCCTGGTCGCCGCACTCGCCCCGATCCTGTCGCCGCAGCCGACCACCTACGACGTCGTCGCCGCCCTCGAACAGGGCTGGTGCGCCTCACCGACGACCCTGGTCGGGTCGTCGGTCGGCGGCGCCTCGCTGCTCGCCGCGGTCGGGCAGGTCAACCTGCACGACTCCGACGTGCGGATGGCGATGTGGCCGGGCGCCCCGCCCACCCACATCGTGTGCGGGGACCTGGCGGTCACCGGCGACCTCGCGTGTGGACAGGACATCGTGCCCACCGGCGAGCTCACCTTGCGCATCGTCGACGCCGCCACCGGCGCCGTCGTCGGCGAGCACGTCGGGCCGTCGTCGACCGAGTGCCCGGCGACCGTGCTGGGTGGCGTCCCGACCCCAGGACCCGACGGGCTCGAGTGGCTCACTGCGACCTGGACCGCCATCGTCGAGCCGCCGGAGGGCTGACCCCGCCAACTCGCATCGGGGCGCGGCTTGGGCCACGCTCTGGCCCATGGCCAACGAGCGTTCCGTCACCCGTCTCCTGATCGCGAACCGGGGCGAGATCGCCTGCCGCATCGCCGCCGGAGCCGCCGATCTCGGCATCGAGACGGTGGCGGTCGCACCCGACGACGACGCCGGCTCGCGCCACACCCGGGTCGCCGACCGCTTCGCCGCGCTCGAGGGCCGGGGCCCGGCCGCCTACCTCGACATCGAGCAGCTGGTCGCCGTGGCGACTGCCGAAGGATGCGACGCCGTCCATCCGGGCTACGGCTTCCTCTCGGAGAACGCCGCCTTCGCCACCGCCGTCGAGGCCGCCGGCCTCCGCTTCGTCGGGCCGACCCCGGCCCAGCTCGCCGCGCTGGGCGACAAGGCCGAGGCCCGCCGAATCGCCGCCGCCGCCGGGGTGCCGGTCCTCCCGGCCTCCGAGGTGCTCGCGGATGCCGACGCCGCCGGTGCGTTCCTCGCCGTCCACGGCGCGATGGTGCTCAAGGCCGTGTCCGGTGGCGGCGGGCGCGGCATGCGCATCGTGACCGACCCGGGCGACGTGGCCGCCGCTCTCGAACGATGCCGCTCGGAGGCGCAGGGCGCGTTCGGCGACGACGCCGTCTACGCCGAGCGGCTCGTCGCCGACGCCCGTCACGTCGAGGTCCAGATCGTCGGTGACGGCACCGGCGCCGTCGTCCACCTCCACGAACGTGAGTGCACCCTGCAGCGCCGCCACCAGAAGGTGGTCGAGTACGCCCCGTCGCCGACCCTCGACCGCGGCCTCGCCGAGCGCCTCGCCGAGTGGTCGGTCGCCCTGGGGGCGGCGCTGGACTACCGGGGGGTCGGCACGGTCGAGTTCCTGGTCGACCGGGGGAGTGGCGACGCCTTCTTCATCGAGGCCAACGCCCGCCTCCAGGTGGAACACACCGTGACCGAGGAGATCACCGGCGTCGATCTCGTCCAGACCCAGCTCGGCATCGCCGCCGGGGCCGACCTCGCCGAGCTCGGGCTGGCCGAGACGCCGGCTCGTCGGGGGCAGGCCGTGCAGCTCCGGGTGAACCTCGAGACGATGGAGGCCGACGGGTCGACCCGCCCCGCCGGCGGCACGCTCACCCGCTTCGAGCCGCCCACCGGGCCCGGGGTGCGGGTCGACACCTACGGCGCCCAGGGCTACACCACCTCGCCCGCCTACGACTCGTTGCTGGCCAAGGTGATCGTGCACGGCCGCGACCACGCCGAGACCCTCGGCCGGGCAGCCCGTGCCGTCGACCGCTTCGCCCTCGACGGCGCCGCCTCCAACCTCGGCTTCCTCGCCGCACTCCTCGCCGATGACGCCGTGGCCGCCAACGACGTGTCGACCACCTTCATCGCCGCCAACGCCGAACGCCTCGCCGCCGATGCCGCGGCCTGGTCCGGCCCGACGGGCTCGAGCGCTGCCACGGCCGCTGCGAC
>JBPEXC010000438.1:0-3316 GCA_052032035.1 Acidimicrobiales bacterium
CGGGCCAGACGCCGACGGCGAGCCCGGCGAGCAGGGCCGCTCCGAGGGCGGCCACCTCGGGGTGCTCGGCCCGCCGGATGGTGCACCCGGTGAGATCGGCGACGGTCCGGGCCAGCAGCGTGCTGCGGATCGCACCGCCGTCGGCGTCGATCAGCTCGCCCTGGAGCTCGGTCGGCAGGGCGTCGAGGACGTCGGCGACCTGGTGGCCGACGGCGTCGAAGGCGGCGCGAGCGACGTGGCCGGGCCCGGCGCCGCGGGTGAGGCCGCCGATCGAGCCGCGCACGTCGCGTCGCCAGTGGGGTGCGCCCAGGCCGCTGAACGCCGGCACCAGGGTGACGCCGCCGGCGTCGTCGACCGAGCCGGCCAGGCCTTCGAGCCGTGCGACGTCACCGTCGAGGCCGAGCAGGTGGGCGACCCATTCGAGGGCGGCGCCGGTGGCGTAGATGTTGCCCTCGGCGGCGAAGGTGGTCGTGTCGGTGTCGGCCGACGTCGCCGACCAGGCGATCGTGCGGGACAGGCTCGCCGGGACCGAGGCGAGGTCGGCGACGGGGGCCAGCACCGACGACCCGGTGCCGAAGGTCGCCTTCACCCCGCCCGGTCGCAGGACGCCCAGGCCGACGGCAGCGGCGTGGGAGTCGCCGACGAGCGCCGCGATCGGCACGCCGGTGAGGTCGGGCAGCTCGGGGCAGGCGACGACGCCGACGGCCTGCGACGACGCCACGATCGACGGCAGGGCGTCGGCGGGCACGCCCCACAGGTCACCGAGTTCGGGGTCCCAGGCCGCGTCGCCGAGGCGGAGCAGTGCCGTGCGTGACGCGTTCGTGCGGTCGGTGACGAAGGCGGCGCCCCCGCTGAGTCGGAACGCGAGCCACGCGTCGACGGTGCCGAGGGCGAGGCGTCCCGCAGCGGCGAGCTCGGTCGCGCCCGGGGTGTGGTCGAGGAGCCACCGCATCTTCGAGGCCGAGAACATCGGGTCGAGGGCGAGGCCTGACCGCTCGGCCACCAGGGTCCGGCGGGCCGCACCATCGGCGCCGCTGTCGAGGGTGGTCACCAGGTCGGCACCCCTCGTGCACTGCCAGCTCGGGGCCGGCCCGAGGGGTTCCCCGGTCGTCCGGTCCCAGGCGACGACGGTCTCGCGCTGGTTGGAGATCCCGATCGCGGCGATGCCGCCGTCGACGGTCTCGGTCGCCTGGCGCAGGGTGGTGACGGTCGAGGCCCACAGGGCCATCGGGTCCGACTCGACCCAGCCGGGTCGGGGGAAGGCGATCGCCACCCGTTGCGACACCACGGCGATGGTGGTGCCGGCACGGTCGACGACGACGGCCTTGGTGTTGGTCGTGCCCTGGTCGACCGCCACCACCGCACCCATCCCGGTCACGGGCACCACCTCATCGGTCGAGCAGCTCCGCAGCGGCGGCGGTGATGCCCTCGACCGACATGCCGAAGTGGTCGAACAGCCACGTCGCCGAACCGGTCGGGGCGAACACGCCGGGCACGCCGAGCATGCGCATCGGGGTGGGCCGGGTGGTGGCGAGGGTCTCGGCGACGAGGCCACCGAGCCCGCCCTTCACCGTCCCCTCCTCCAGGGTGATCACGGCGCCGGTCTCGGTCGCAGCGGCCACGATGGCATCGCGATCGAAGGGGGCGATCCACGAGCCGTTGAGGACCCGGGCCTCCACGCCGTCCGCTGCGAGCGCCTCCGCACCGGCCACGGCGATGGCGACCTGGGTGCCGTTGGCGATGATGGTCAGATCGTCGCCGTCGCGCAGTCGGGCGGCGGCGCCGACGGCGAACCGGTGACCGTCGGGATGGACGGCCGGCACGCCGATGCGGCTGGTTCGGATGAAGGTCGGGCGGTCCGAGGCCAGGGCGGTCTCGAACGCCCAGGTGTGCTCGGCCGGGTCGGCCGGCACGATGATGTCGAGGTCGGCGATGGCGCGCAGCCAGGCGACGTCCTCGATCGAATGGTGCGTCGGCCCGAGCTCGCCATAGGCCATGCCACTCGAGATGCCGACGAAGGCGATCGGGTAGCCGGAGTAGGCGGCGTCGACCTTGATCTGTTCGAGGGCACGGGCGGTGAGGAAGCAGGAGGCGCCGAACACGAAGGGGCGGAGGCCGCCGTTGGCGAGGCCGGCGGCGGTCGACACCATGTTCTGTTCGGCGATGCCGACGTTGATCAGTCGGTCCGGGAACTCGTCACGGAAGGCGGCGAGCTTGGACGAGCCGACCGAGTCGTTGCACACGGCGACGACGCGCTCGTCGGCCCGGGCCAGGTCGACCATCGCCTGGGCGCCGGCGTCGCGGCAGTCGAACAGAGTCCCTGGTGAGAGAGTGTCGCTCATTTCGATGCTCCGAGTTCGGTGCGGGCCTGGGCGTATTCGTCGGCGTTGGGGACCTTGTGGTGCCAGGCGACGTTGTCGGCCATGAAGCTCACGCCCGACCCCTTGTCGGTGTCGGCGATGAGGCAGGTGGGTCGGCTCTCCTCTACGGGGAGGGCGGCGAAGGCGTCGAGCAGTGCGGCCGGGTCGTTGCCGTCGACCTCGCGGACGCCCCACCCGAAGGCCCGGAACTTGTCGTCGAGGGGATCGAGGCCGTTGGTCGTCTCGGTGCGGGCGCCCTGCTGGAGCCGGTTGCGGTCGACGATCAGGGTCAGCCGGTCGAGGCCACGGTGGCCGGCGAACATCGCCGCCTCCCACATCGAGCCCTCCTGCAGTTCACCGTCGCCGCAGAGTGCGAACGTGCGGTAGTCGGCGCCGGTGACCTGCGCGGCCGTTGCGATGCCGACGGCCACCGGGAACCCGTGGCCGAGCGGTCCGGTGTTGGTCTCCACCCCGGCCACCTTGCGGCGGTTGGGGTGACCGTTGAGCGTGGAGAGCGGCTCGAGGAAGGTCGACAGTTCGTCGTGGGGGAGGAAGCCAGCTCGGGCGAGCACGCAGTAGAGCCCGCCGGCGGTGTGGCCCTTGGACAGCACGAACCGGTCGCGCCCGGGGTCGTCGGGCCGCTCGGGATCGATCCGCAGCACGCCACCCAGGTAGAGGGTGGTGAGGATGTCGATGCAGGAGTAGTCGCTGCCGAGGTGACCCTGGCCGGCGGCCATCACCAGCTCGAGGTCGTCGAGGCGGACGAGTCGCGCCAGCTCGCGGAGCTCGTCGGCCGTGGCGGTCGGGGAGTCGACGGCGGTCATCGGGGGCCGAGACCGCCGAGCAGTTCGGCCATGACGAGGCGCTGCGAGGCCATGGCGTCGTGGTCGGCGCGGGCGGCGTCGACGGCGTCGACGGCGAGCCGATCGAGGAGGGCGAACATGGCGTCGATCGTC
>JBPEXC010000439.1:0-7269 GCA_052032035.1 Acidimicrobiales bacterium
GCCCGCGACGACGCGCTCGGCCGCCCCCTGACCCTGGCCGAGAAGGTGTTGGCCAACCACCTCGACGATCCCGACGCCGAGGTCGAGCGGGGCACGAGCTACGTCGACTTCCGCCCCGACCGGGTGGCGATGCAGGACGCCACCGCCCAGATGGCGTGGCTCCAGTTCGACACCGCCGGCCTCGACGAGGTCCAGGTGCCGACGACGACCCACTGCGACCACCTGATCCAGGCCAAGGTCGAGGCCAAGCGCGACCTCCTGCGGGCCATCGACACCAACGAGGAGGTGTACCACTTCCTCGAGTCGATCTCCGCCAAGTACGGCGGCGGCTTCTGGAAGCCCGGCAGCGGCATCATCCACCAGGTCGTCCTCGAGAACTACGCCTTCCCGGGCGGCATGATGATCGGCACCGACTCCCACACCCCCAACGCCGGCGGCCTCGGCATGATCGCGATCGGTGTCGGCGGGGCCGACGCCGTCGACGTGATGACCGGCTTCCCGTGGAACGTGCGGTGGCCGAAGATGATCGGCGTGAAGCTCACCGGCGAGCTGAGCGGCTGGAGCGCCCCGAAGGACGTGATCCTGAAGGTGGCCGAGATCCTCACCGTGAAGGGCGGCACCGGCGCCATCGTCGAGTACATCGGCGAGGGCGCCCGCAGCCTCAGCGCCACCGGCAAGGGCACGATCTGCAACATGGGCGCCGAGATCGGCGCCACCACCTCGATCTTCGCCTACGACGACGCCATCGCCCGCTACCTGAAGTCGACCGGTCGCGAGGCCACCGCCGATGCGGCCGACGCCGTGGCCCACCACCTCCGTCCCGACGACGAGGTGCTCGCCGATCCCCACAGCTACTACGACCAGGTGATCGAGATCGACCTGAGCGAGCTCCGTCCCCACATCAACGGCCCCCACACCCCGGACCTCGCCCGCGAGGTGAAGGACCTCGGCGCCGAGGCCGAGGCCGAGGGATGGCCCAGCGAGATCAGCGCCGCGCTGATCGGCTCGTGCACCAACTCGAGCTACGAGGACATCACCCGCGCCGCGTCGATCGCCCGGGAGGCGGCCGCCAAGGGCCTGAGCGTGAAGACCAAGCTGCTGATCACGCCGGGGTCGGAGCAGGTGCGAGCCACGATCGAACGCGACGGCCTGCTCGCCGACTTCGAGGCCCTGGGGGCGACGGTGCTCGCCAACGCCTGTGGCCCCTGCATCGGGCAGTGGGACCGCTCCGACGAGCGCACGCCGGGCATCCCGAACGTGATCGTCACGTCCTACAACCGCAACTTCCCGAAGCGCAACGACGGCGACGCCGCCACCCTGGCGTTCGTCACCTCCCCCGAGACGGTGATGGCCCTCGCCCTGGCCGGCACGGTCGACTTCGACCCGATCGACGGCACCCTGGTCAACGACGCCGGCGAGGAGGTGCGCCTGAGCGTGCCGGTCGGCATCGAGCTGCCGGAGGCCGGCTTCGATCCGGGCGAGGACACCTTCGTCGCCCCGCCCGACGACGGCGCCGGCATCGAGGTCGCCGTCGACCCGAAGTCCGACCGCCTCCAGCTCCTCACCCCGTTCCCGGCGTGGGACGGCAACGACTTCGAGGACCTGCCGGTCCTGGTGAAGGCCCAGGGCAAGTTCACCACCGACCACATCTCGATGGCCGGCCCATGGCTCAAGTACCGGGGCCACCTCGAGAACATCTCGGGCAACCTCTACCTCGGCGCCGTCAACGCCTTCACCCAGGCCGACGGGAGCGAGTACGAGGTCGGCTACGGCAAGAGTCAGCTCGACGGGTCGATCGACACCTTCCCCAACCTGGCCAAGGCCTACCACGAGGCCGGCCAGCCCTGGGTCGTGATCGGCGACGAGAACATGGGCGAGGGCTCCAGCCGGGAGCACGCTGCCATGGAGCCGCGGTTCCGCATGGGCGTGGTGGCGATCGCCCGCAGCTTCGCCCGGATCCACGAGACCAACCTCAAGAAGCAGGGCATGGTGCCCCTGACCTTCGCCGACCCGGCGGACTACGACCGGATCGGCGAGGACGACCGGATCGCCGTGCGCGGGCTCGCCGACCTCACCCCGGGCACCCCGGTCACCGTCGAGGTGACCACGCCCGAGGGCGAGACGTGGAGCTTCGAGGGCAACCACACCTTCTCCAACGAGCAGATCGAGTGGTTCCGGGCCGGTTCGGCCCTCAACGTCATCCGCCAGAACCTGGGATGACCCCGTCGGGGAACGTGGCCGCCAGCTCTGCGTCCGTCGGGACGTAGGGCCGGCGGGCCTCGAGCGGCAGCAGGTCGACGATGCGGTCCATCAGGGCCGCCGTCCCCTCGCTGTCGGGTCGGGGCGTGCACGGTTCCCCGAAGCGGATCGTCACCTCGGGCGGCTCCGACAGGTTCATCACGTAGGGGACCTTCTTGTGGCGCGGCCACGCCCGCTCGGTCCCCCAGATGCCGACCGGCACGATCGGCCGGTCGGCGTCGGCCGCGAGCTTCACGGCGCCGTTGCGGCCCTGCAGCTCGGGGTCGAAGAAGGCGTGGCCCCGGGGGATGGTGCCCTGGGGGAAGATGGCCACGAGTTCGCCGGCCCGGAGTGCCGCCGTCGCCGCGGCCCGGGCCTCCTCGGTGGGGCCTTCCCGGTCGACCCGGATCGCGCCGAGCGCGGTGGTGATCGGCCCCACGATCGGGGCGTCGGTCACCTCCTTCTTGGCCAGGAACCGCACGGGTCGACCGAGACGACCGCCGGCGAACCCGACGGCGAGGGGGTCGAGATAGGACCGGTGGTTGGCGGCCAGGAGGGCGCCGCCGGCGGGTACGTGCTCGAGCCCCTCGACCCGGATCCGCACCCACGGCAACAGCTCGGCCCGGGCCAGCATCGTCGCCACCCGCTGGGGCTCGAGGCCGAGCAGGCGGGGCACGCCGGGCGGAGCGTCGAACCAGAGCACCGGCCAGCGCGAGGCGACGGCGATCGGCAGCAGTCGGAGGTCGGGGTTGACCGCGGCGGGGTGGCCGACCGAGCGGAGCAGGGGCAGGTCGAAGACGCTGTCGCTGTAGGCGAAGCAGTCGTCGAGATCGATCTGGCGGGCCCGGGCCCAGTGCTTCACGACCCGGGCCTTCCCGCGGCTCCAGACGAACTCGCCGTCGATCGTGCCGTCGTAGGCGCCGTCGTCGCCGACCCGGTAGTGGGTGGCGAGCACGTCGTCGAGGCCGAGCCGGCGAGCGAGCGGGGCGACGAGGTCGAAGGGGGTCGTGGTGGCGAGCACGACGAGGCGGCCGTGGTCGTGATGATCGCGGATCGCCTCCCGGGCGAAGGGCTCGACGGCCTCGGCCAACCGGTCGGCGGCCACCTCGGCCGCCTCCCGCACCTTGTGCACCGACCATCCCTTGGCCGCCCGGGCCCCCTGACGGGTGAGCGCCATCGACGGCAGGGTCTCGCCGATCAGGTCGAAGGCCCCGAAGAGCAACTTCTCGCCGGGGAAGGCGCCCCGGGTGATCACGCCGGCCTCGCGGAGGGCCTCGGCGATGATCGGGCCGCTGGCGCCCTTGAGCAGGGTGCGATCGAGGTCGAAGAAGGCGGCGCCTGTGGCGGAGCGTGGACCGGACATGGCCCGACGGTAGTTCGTCGGGTGGCCGCTCAGCCGAGCCGGGCCTGCAGGCGCCCGCTGACGGCGTCGACGACGACGGTGAGGGCGACGAGGGCCCCGAGCACGCTGACGACGGCGGCGAGGTCGCGAGCGACGAGGTGGTCGAGGAGGAGGCGGCCGAGGCCGGCCGTGCCGACCACCCCGACCACGATCGTCTCCCGGGTGATCACCTCCCAGCGATAGAGGGCGAGCGCGCCGATGCGACGGGCGACGACCGGCCAGACCCCGTAGGCGAACCGTGCGGCGGCCGGCGCGCCGGCGGCCCGCAGGAGGCGGTCGACCCGGTCGTCGTGGGTCTCGATCACCTCGGCGAACAGCCGGCCCAGCACCCCGGCGTTGTAGACGCCGAGGGCGATGGCGGCGGCGGCGATGCCCGGCCCGAGGGAGAGCACGACGAGGAAGGCCCACATCGGCGCCGGGACGGCGCGGGCCAGCAGCAACGCCCCCCGGGTCAGCCAGGCGACGCCGCGGACCCCGAGCGCGGTGCGGCGCCGTCGGGCGCCGACCACGGCGGCCGCCAGGCCGCACGCCACGGCCACCCCGAGCGCCCCGACCGAGATCGCGACGGTGTCGAGGGTCGCCGACCACAGTTCCCCCCACCCGCCGGGGCCCAGCCGGGGTGGCACGAGTCGGTCGACCAGCGACCCGAGGAGTCGGCGGGTGCGCGCCGACCACAGATGGGTCGGGTCGAGCCCGACGTGCCACGCCGCGATCGGGACCACCGCCGCCAGCACCCAGATCGGCCGGAGGCGGCCTCGGCGAGGGCCTCGCCGGACGCGCTCGCGCGACGACAGCCAGTCGGCGGCGCCCGACAACGCCATCAGGGCGTAGATGGCGGTCCAGATCTCGCCGTAGCGCAACGACTCGAAGCTGAGGTCGAGCACCACCCCGAGGCCGCCGACCCCGACGATGCCGAGCACCGCCGCCGAGCGAACGGCGCACTCGAGGCGGTAGAAGCCGTAGGACACCAGGTCGTCGCGGACCTGGGGCACGAGCCCGTAGACCGTGGCGGCCAGCCGACCGGCGCCGGCCGCCCGCAACCGATGGAAGGCGGCGTGGTCGGCGGCGTCGAACAGCTCGCCGTAGACCTTCGCCGTCACCGCACCGAACGGGATGCCGATCGCGATCACGACGACCCAGGGGTGGAGGCCGAGCACCTCGACCCCGAGCAGGGCCCACACGATCTCGTGCACGGCGCGTGGCACCACGAAGCCGAGCCGTGCCAGGCGGCGGCGGGCGACGACGGCGCCGACGATGCCGATGACGAGGCTGAGGGCCGTGCCCAACACGGCGAAGGCGGCGGTGGTGACCGCGGCCTCGGCGACGTCGACGAGGAACCCCGGATCGGTCTCGGGCGAGAACGCGGCGCGCCAGAAGTCGATCACGGGGAGGGCAGGCTCACGCGTAGAGCCGGGCGAGTCGCTCGTCGTCGACCTCGGCCGCCGCGAGGTCGAAGGCCACCCGACCCCGCTCGAGGCCGATCACCCGATCGGCGAAGCGGCGGGCGACGTCGGGCTGATGGAGGCTGACGATGGTCGTCCAGTCGCCGGCCAGGGCGTCGAGCACCGTGGCGGCGAGGGCGGGGTCGACGCTCGCCACCGGCTCGTCGGCCGTCACGAGGTCGGCCCCCTGGCGCAGGGCCCGGGCCACGGCCACCCGCTGCCGCTGACCGCCCGATAGCTCGTCCGCCCGCACGTCGGCCACCTCGGGTTCGAGCCCCACCCGCTCGAGCGCGGCGAGGGCGGCGTCGCGCTCGGCCGGTCGCACCAACAGCGACACGAGGGCGGCGGCCGTCGACCAGGCGCCGAGACGGCCGGCGTTGACGTTGTGGATCACGGGGAGAGCCCCGACGGTGTCGTGGTGTTGGGGCACCGAGGCCACCCGTCGCCCGTGGCGACGCAGGGCCCGCCCGCGCAGGTCGTCGGGTCGCTCGCCGAGCACCTCGACCGACCCGCTGACGATGGCGTCGCCGAAGCGCAACCGTCCGTCGATCAGTGCGAGCAGCGTCGACTTGCCGGCGCCGGACGAGCCGACGAGCGCCACCCGCTCGCCCGCCGGCACCTCGAGGTCGAGGTCGTGGAGGGCGGGGGTGCCGTTGGCGTGCACGACCGACACCCCGGCCAGCCGCACCGCCGCCGGGGGTCGTTCCCCCGCCATCGACGAGCTAGCGGATCAGCCCGAGGTCCCGGGCGATCGACTCGATGGCGTCGTAGTTGGCGTCCTCGGTGGCGATGAAGGCCCCGGCGCCGAACAGGTCGAGGATCTCGGCGTCGCCACCCTCGGCGTCGGTGTCGGCAGGGTCGAGGTCGACGAAGGCGGCGACGATCCGCTCGGTGAAGCCGTCGCCGTAGCGATCGTCGAGGCCGGGCTGCGCCACCCAGTGGTAGTCGTGGTAGGTCGGGGTGCGGAAGATCTCGACGACGGCGTCGGTGTCGACCTCACCGTCGGCGACCCGGGCGTCCCACACCTGGGAGTTGAGGGCTCCGACGTCGACCGAGCCGGCCTCGACGAGGGCGATCGTGGCGTCGTGGGAGCCCGAGAACACCGGCTCGCCATCGAAGTCGGCGGCCGGATCGAGGCCGGCCTCGACGAGGAAGAAGCTCGGCATCAGGCGCCCCGACGTCGACGACTCCGACCCGAAGGCGAGCGACGTGCCGGCCAGCGCCGACAGCCCGTCGGTGTCGTCGATCGGGGCGATGCCGGCGTCGGCGGCGGCGACGAAGACCGACGTGAACACCTCGTCGATGTCGCGCTGCACGATCGCCTGGGCGCCGTCGACCTCGAGCCGGGCCTGCACCCCGGTGAGGCCGCCGAACCAGACGAGGTCGAGGTCGCCGACGGAGAAGCCCGTGACCGCACCGAGGTAGTCGGTCACCGGCACGTACTCGACCTCGACGCCGAGCTCCTCGGCCAGGTGGTCGGACACGAGATCGAACCGTCGCTGGAGGATCTCGGGGTCCTGGTCGGGGATGGCCCCGACCTTCAGCGGCTCGGTCGCCGCCGCGGTGTCGTCGCTCCCCCCGCAGGCGGCGGCCAGCCCGAGCAGGGCGACGAGGCTGGCGAACAGAGCGAAACCGGAACGGCGCATCGCGGTCACGCTACCCCTGTCGCTCTCCGCGGCTGCCATCGCCGCCGAAAACGAGAAAGACCGGCTGCGATGCAGCCGGTCTCACGGGCGACCGGCACGAGGGGGACCGACCAGTTCGCCATGTCAGCGACGCACACGAGGGGGACCGATGCGTCGCTGTCGTTGTGATGATCACTGTAGATACCGACGCGTCATCTGTCAACCGGATTCCATGTGTCATCGGTCATCTGAGTGGGCGATGATCGCCGGTCGCGAACGGTCTCCATCGCTTTTGTCGATCATCCTGTGCGATCATCGCTCCCGTGGATCTCCGCCAGCTGCAGGCATTCCTCGCCGTCGTCGACCACGGAGGGTTCACCGCTGCGGCGCGGGCGACCCACACCGTGCAGTCGAACATCTCCACCCACGTGGCTCGACTCGAGCGCGCCCTCGAGGCGACGCTGATCGATCGAGCCACCGGCCGCCCCACCCAGGAGGGGGAGGCGGTGGTGGCCCGGGCCAGACGCATCCAGAACGAGTTGTCGGCGCTCGAGGGCGACGT
>JBPEXC010000044.1:0-4772 GCA_052032035.1 Acidimicrobiales bacterium
GGTCGTCCTCGCGGACGGCGAAGGTCGTCACCCCGTCGGCGAAGCGGCGGGCGAACTGCACGTCGAGTTCGTCCAGGGAGATCAGTTCGACCCCTGCGTCGGCGAGGCCCCCCGGGCCGAGCACCGATCCGGGCGGCGGCAACAGGACGCCGTACGTCGGCGTGCGGCCCTCGAACCGCTGCGGACGGAGGGCGTAGGCGAGCTCGACCAGCGTGGCGACCGGGTCGTGCGCTCCCTCGAGTACGTCGACGCCTTCGTCGACCAGTTCCTCGGCGAGACGTCGAAGCCGGCCCGGCAGGACCGGGAGCTCGTCGTCGCTGAACACGGACCCGACTGTACGGGACGCGGTCGGCGTCGTCGGCGCGGTCGCCCGACGCCGAAAACGACGACGGGGTCGGGTCCCGTCCCGAAGGACCGGACCCGACCCCGTCGGGATCGAGCGGTGATCAGGTGTCGATCACACGAAGGCGGAGGCGAAGACGAGCGAGACGATGGTCATCACCTTGAGGAGGATGTTCATCGCCGGACCCGACGTGTCCTTGAACGGGTCGCCCACGGTGTCGCCGACGACGGCGGCCTTGTGCGGGTCGGAGCCCTTGCCGCCGTGGTGGCCGGCCTCGATGTACTTCTTGGCGTTGTCCCAGGCGCCGCCCGAGTTCGCCATGAAGATGGCGAGCGCGAAGCCCGTGACGAGCGCACCGGCGAGCAGACCGCCGAGGGCGTCGGTGTTGATGAACCCGACGACCAGCGGCACGACGACCGCCAGCGAACCCGGGATCACCATCTCCTTGAGCGACGCCTCGGTCGAGATGGCCACGCAACGAGCGGAGTCGGGGATGGCCCCTTCCTTGCCTTCGCGCAGGCCCGGGATCTCGCGGAACTGCCGACGCACTTCCTCGATCATCTGGTTGGCCGCACGACCGACGGCGTCGATCGTGAGGGCGGCGAAGAGGAAGGGCAGGCCGGCACCGATGAACAGACCGATGAAGGTCTCCACCTGGCCGATGTTGAGGTTCAGGTCGGCGCCCTCGGCGGCGAGCGCGAACTCGAAGCTCTTGAACAGGGCGAGCGCCGTGAGCGCAGCCGAACCGACGGCGAAGCCCTTGGCGACGGCGGCGGTGGTGTTGCCGAGGCTGTCGAGCGCGTCGGTGACGTCGCGGACGCTCGGATCGAGCTCGGCCATCTCGGCGATGCCGCCGGCGTTGTCGGCGATCGGGCCGTACGCGTCGACCGACACGACCACACCGGTCGTGGCGAGCATGCCGATGGCGGCCACCGCGATGCCGTAGATGCCGCCGAAGTCGTCGAGTTCGTCGACGAATGCGAGCTGGCCGCCCCAGTAGGCGATGCCGACACCGGCGAGGATCAGGCCGACCGAGGCGGCGACCGACACCATGCCGGTGCTGACACCCGACAGCACGGTCGTGGCCGGGCCGGTCTCGGACTGGGCGGCGATCTTCTTGACGGGGCCGTAGTGGTCGCTCGTGTAGTACTCGGCGGTCTTGCCGAGTGCCCAACCGACGATGAGGCCGCCGATGACCGAGATCGCGAGGCCGATCGGCTGGTCGAACTCGTCACCGCTGAACAGCCAGTAGGCGACGCCGATCGTGGCGACGACGGTGATGCCCATGGCGACGTTGGTGCCCATGTGGAGCGCACGGCTGAGTGCGTGGCTGTCGGTCGAGTCGCCACCCTTGACGAGGAACGAGCCGATGATCGAGGCGATCATGCCGACGAAGGCGATCGCCATCGGGAAGACCAGCAGCGGCAGGACGCCGTCGGCGCTGGCGTCGTCGGCGGTCAGGCCGAGGAAGAACGCGACGAGCGAGATCGGGGCGATGATCGAGCCGACGTACGACTCGAACAGGTCGGCGCCCATGCCGGCGACGTCGCCGACGTTGTCGCCGACGTTGTCGGCGATCGTGGCCGGGTTGCGCGGGTCGTCCTCGGGGATGCCCGCCTCGACCTTGCCGACGAGGTCGGCGCCGACGTCGGCGGCCTTGGTGTAGATGCCGCCACCGACACGGGAGAACAGTGCGATGGTCGAGCCGCCGAGGCCGTAGGCGGTGAGGATCTCGAACGCGTCGTCGACGGCGAGCCACTCGACGAACAGCAGGTAGGTGAACATCAGGCCGAGGAGACCGAGGCCGGCGACCGAGAAGCCCATGACGGCGCCGCCGCGGAACGCGACGGGCAGGGCTTCGGACGGGCCCGACTTGGCCGCTTCGGTCGTGCGGGCGTTCGCCATGGTGGCGACCGTCATGCCGGCGTACCCGGCGGCGGCCGACAGCACGGCACCGAGCAGGTAGCTGACCGCGGCGAGCGGCGCGATGACGATGGCGAGGAGTACGGCGAGCACGACGGCGAAGCCGGCGACCCACTGGTATTCCTTCTGCAAGAAGGCCCGAGCGCCCTTCTGGATCTCGGTCATCAAGAAGACCATGCGGTCGTTGCCCGCTGGCGCCTTCTCGACGAGCTTGTAGTAGTACACCGCGAGCCCGAGGCCCAGAAGGGCCGAGAGCGCGGCAAGATACGGGACGGAAGTCACTGAGTTCGAGCCTCCTGAGGCGATCGGACTGGTTCACCCTGGAACAGGGTCGACCAATGATGGTCGATATGGAACGTTCACGCCAACCTCAGCGGCGCGCGCCCCGATCTGTGTCGCCGATGGGCCCCCTGTTCCAGCGATGGATTCAGCCGGCTGCCGGTGCTCGAACCGCGGCGTGATCCACGCCGTCGACGCGCCCGTAGCCCGTCGTTCGCTGCGTGATCGTGCGGCCGAGCGGCTCGACGAGGTCACGGAATCGCTGCTCGGTCATCGCCTGGCCGTGCGCGGCGCCGGCGGCGCGCGAGATGTTTTCGTCCATGAGGGTGCCCCCGAGGTCGTTGCACCCGGCCCGGAGCATCTGGCGTGCACCGACCTCGCCGATCTTCACCCACGACAGTTGGATGTTGTCGATCAGGCCGCGATAGGCGATGCGAGCCACGGCGTGGAGGAGCAGTGTCTCGCGGAAGGTCGGTCCGCGGCGCGCTCGTCGCTGCAGGTAGATCGGTGACGCCATGTGGACGAACGGCAGGCCGACGAACTCGGTGAACCCGCCGGTGACCGACTGGAGTTCGCGGGTGCGCACGATGTGGCGGGCCCACGAGATCGGCTGCTCGACCGCACCGAACATCATCGTCACGTTCGAATGCAGCCCGATGTCGTGCGCGGCGGCATGGCAGTCGAGCCATTCGTCCGTGGTGATCTTGTCGGGGCACAGGATCTCCCGGACGGGGTCGTCGAGGATCTCCGCAGCAGTACCGGGCAGCGACGACAGGCCCGCCTCCTTCAGCCGACCGAGGTAGGTGTGGAGGTCCTGCCCGAGCCGACGGGCGCCTTCGGTGACCTCCAGTGCCGTGAACCCGTGGACGTGGATCGTCGGTGCCGCTTCGCGGACCGCCCGGGTGACGTCGATGTAGTAGTCGCCGTCGAAGTCGGGGTGGATGCCGCCCTGCAAGGTCACCTCGGTCGCCCCGAGCCGTTCGGCTTCGGCGGCGCGCTCGGCGATGTCGTCGAGCGTCAGGAGGTACGGCGTGCCGCGCAGGTTGAGCGACAGCGGTCCCTTCGAGAACCCGCAGAAGCGGCACTTGAACGTGCAGACGTTCGTGTAGTTGATGTTGCGGTTGTGGACCCACGTGACCGTGTCGCCGACGGCCTCCCGCCGGAGGTGGTCGGCGTACTCGGCAACGGCACCCACCTCGGGGCCCCGGGCGCCGAACAAACCGACGAGGTCGTCGACGCCGAGTTGCTCGCCCGACTCGGCGCGTGCGAGTGCAGCGCCGACCCGTGACGAGGGTGAGGCGGCCGACGGACCCGGGACGAGCGTGATCGGGTCGTTGGTGGCACCGGCGTACCAGGCGGTCGACCGCTTGCCGACGAGGACGACCTCGGCACCGTCGTTCACGACGTCGGCCGCCGAGACCCGCTCGGGCCAGAACGAACCGGCGTCGTCGCGGGCGAGTCCTTCGGCATCGCTGCGGTCGAGGACGGCGAACCGGAGGTCGTCGTGCAGCCATCGGTCGGGGGCGAGCGCGAACTCGGGATGGATCGTCAGGCGTGGTGCCACGGTGTGGCCGTGTGCCTCGGTCACCTCGCGCAGCCGGTCGAGGGCCGGCCACGGGCGTTCGGGGTTGACGTGGTCGGCGGTCACGGGCGACACGCCGCCCCAGTCGTCGATGCCCGCGTCGACGAGGACGCCGAAGTCGTCCGACAGGTTGGGCGGGGCCTGCAGGTGGATGTCGGGCGGCAGGATCTCGCGAGCCGTGGCGATCGACCAGAGGAACTCCTCCGGCGGACACGGCGCCTCGTGGCGCATCGCCGTGCCCGGCTTGGGGAGGAAGTTCTGCACGATCACCTCTTGGACGTGTCCGTGGCGGCGGTGCGACGCGGCGATCGCCTCGAGCGCTGCGATCCGGTCGTCGCGTGTCTCGCCGATGCCCACCAGGATCCCGGTGGTGAACGCGATGTCGAGTTCGCCGGCCGCCTCGAGCGTGGCGAGTCGTCGCTCCGGCGTCTTGTCGGGGGCGCCGCGATGGCACGGCAGGTCGCCCCGCAGGGTCTCGATCATCATCCCCTGGCTCGGAGCGACCTCGCGCAGGAGGCGGAGTTCGTCGGCCGGGAGCGCGCCGGCGTTGGCGTGGGGGAGGAGCCCGGTCTCCGCCAGCACCGCCGCAGCCATGTCGTGGAGATAGTGCACCGTCGAGTCGTAGCCGTGCTCGCGCAGCCAGCC
>JBPEXC010000440.1:0-6202 GCA_052032035.1 Acidimicrobiales bacterium
CGCGGCCGCCAGTTGGCGCCAGCCGAGGCCGAGCAGGATCGGCGGCACCAGCAGGGTGATGCGACCGATGAAACGACCGAGGAGGTCGGCGATGAACTCGCCGATCACCCCCGAGACGCCGGTGTAGAGGGCGAGGCCGAGGATGAGGCCGGACGCGATCAGGACGAGACCGCGGACCTCCTTCTGCTTGCGGGCGCGCTGCTTCGCCGCTGAGGGTCGCGCAGAGGCGCGCCCAGAACGGGTGCTCGATCGTCCGCCCGCAGCCCCCCGACCGGAAGAGTTCCGATTCGATGTAGCCACAGTGCTGGCCACTCTAACCGCTCGACCCACCACGCTGCGGGAGGCTCGCGGATTCGGGTGTCGAGCGGCCTGCGAGCCGCCGACGACCTATCGTCGGACCATGACGCTCGCCGAGGTGCACGCGGGCCCGGACGGCGCCGGGGTCCACATCGAGGTCACGATCGCAGCCCCGCCCGACCGGGTGTGGCACGCCATCACCGACCCGGGCGCCCTGGAGGCATGGCTTGCCCCGGTCGATCTCGTGCCGACCCCGGCGCCCTTCGGCGGCTACGTGATCCGGTTCGTCGAGGGCGACCACACCGCCGGGGAGATCTCGGCCTGCGCCCCGCCCGGCCGACTCACGTTGACCTGGCAGATCGGCGACGACACGACGCAGCTCGGCATCGAGCTCCGGTCGGCGCCGACCCCGGCCTCGGAGACCACCGATCACGGCGATGGCGATGGCACTGGCACTGGCGCCACCACCTTGACGCTCGACCACACCGGCCTGCCGGCCGTGATGGGACGCGGCTACGGCGCCGGGTGGCAGGCCCACCTCGAACGCCTCGACGCCCACCTGCGGGGGCGCCCGCTCCCCGACTGGGGGACGCGCATCGGCGAACTGTTGGCCTAGCGCTCGTTGCCCTCGTGGGCGCCGAGCACGACGGGCACGATCATCGGCCGCAGGCGGGTCCGGTTGTTGACGAACCGTCCGAGGGTGCGCCGCGACGCCCGCTCGAGGTCCTGGCGGGTCCGCTTGCCGTCGCGCAGCGCCGACTCGATCGCGTCGCGCACCGCTTCGCCGGCCTCCTTGCGGAGCTGGTCGCCCTCGGAGCCGTGCACCCAGCCCCGCGAGATGATGTCGGGGGGCCGCACGAGCTCGGCGTGGGGTCCCTCGATCGCCACCGAGATCACGACCGACACGAAGCCGTCGGTGCCGAGGGTGCGGCGCTCGACGATGACGCTCTCGTCCAGGTCGCCGACGTTGCCGTGCACGAAGATGTACTCCGCCGGCACGTCCTCACCGCGACGCATGCCGTCGTCGCCGAGGATCACCGAGTTGCCGTCCTGGCACAGGAGGATCTTGTCGGCGGCGAGGCCCATCTGCTCGGCGATGTGGGCGTGGGTCGACATGTGGCGGTACTCGCCGTGCACCGGCACGAACCACTCGGGCTGCACGATCGAGTGCAGCACCTTGAGTTCCTCGGCGTTGGCGTGGCCCGACGCATGGACGCGGTGGGTCTGGGAGTCGATGATCTCCGCCCCCCGACGCAGCAGGCCGTCGATCACGCGGGTGACGCTCGACTCGTTGCCCGGGATCGGGTGCGACGACAGGATGATCGTGTCGTTGTCGGTGATCTCGATCCACTTGTTGTCGCCGGTCGCCATCCGGGCCAGCGCCGACATCGGCTCCCCCTGGGAGCCGGTCGAGATCACGCACAGCTCCTCGTCGGGGATGTCGCGTGCGTCGTCGATGTCGAACAGGTGGGTGTCGGGGATGCGCAGCAGCCCCATCTGGCGGGCCAGGTTGACGTTCTTGTTCATCGAACGTCCCAGGGTGGCGACCCGGCGGCCGCTGGCGATCGCAGCGTCGGCGATCTGCTGCACCCGGTGGATGTGGCTGGCGAAACAGGCGACGACGATGCGGCGCCCGGCCCGCGAACGGAACAGGTCGTGGATCGACTGACCGATCGAGGTCTCCGACGCCGAGAAGCCCGGGGCGGTGGCGTTGGTCGAATCGCACAGGAAGAGGCGGACGCCGTCGTCCTTGGCCATGTGGCCGATGCCGGCGAGGTCGGTGAGACGGCCGTCGACCGGGGTCATGTCGAGCTTGAAGTCGCCCGAGTGGAGGATCACGCCCTGGGGCGTGTGGAACGCCGTGGCGTAGCCGTTGGGCACCGAGTGGGTGACCGGGAAGAACTCCATGTCGAACGGGCCGACCTGGATGCGGTCGTTGTCGCTCACCTCGATGTAGGTGGCGTTGCCGCCGACGCCGCGCTCCTCGATCCGGTTCTTGGCCAGGCCGATCGTGAGGGGAGAGCCGATGATCTGGAGCGGCATCTCGCTGAGGAGATGGCTGAGGGCCCCGATGTGGTCCTCGTGACCGTGGGTGGCGACCACGCCGATCACCCGGTCGGCGTTCTCGCGCAGCCAGGTGAAGTCGGGCAGCACCAGGTCGATGCCGGCCATGTCGTCCTCGGGGAACATCAGGCCGCAGTCGATGAGCATGATCTTGCCCTCGAGCTCGATGGCGGCGCAGTTGCGACCGATCTCGCCGAGGCCGCCGAGGAAGACGACGCGGACCTCGCCGTCGCCGACGACGGTCGAGGTGTTCCTGCGGCCTGCGTTCTTGCCCTTGGAGCGAGCCATCAGCAGTCCCGCCCGAGGCCGGCGAGGACGGCCTTGGCCTTCTCGGCCTGGTCGGCGGGGACCTGGTCCATGGGGGCGCGGCCGGGGCCGACGGGAACTCCGATGAGGTTCATGAGGACCTTCGTGGGGATGGGGTTGGGGGCGGCGTCCCCGGTCTCGTAGGTGAACGAGTCGAGCATCGTGGCGTTGAGCTCGCGTGCGCCGGCGATGTCGCCGGAGAAGAACGCCTCCATCATGGCCGACATCTCGGCACCGACCCAGTGGGTGGCCACGCCGATCACGCCACAGGCGCCGATGGCGAGCAGGGGGAGGGTGAGCGAGTCGTCGCCGGAGTAGAGCTCGGTGTCGGCCGGGGCGTCGCGCAGCACGTACGAGCTGGCGGCCGGATTGCCGGCGGCGTCCTTGATCCCGACGATGTTGTCGACCTCGAGGAGGCGGAGCAGGACGTCGTCGGCGATCTTTCGGCCGGTGCGGACCGGGATGTCGTAGACGATGACCGGGAGGTCGGTGGCCGCCGCGGTGGCCTTGAAGTGGGCCTCGATGCCGGCCTGGTTGGGGCGGTTGTAGTACGGCGTCACCTGGAGGATGCCGTCGGCGCCGGCGGCGGTCGCACGCTCGGTGAGCTCGACGGCGGCGGCGGTGTCGTTCGAGCCGGCCCCGGCGACGAGGGCGTGCTCGGGGATGGCGGCCCGCACGGCGGCGATCAGCTCGATCTGCTCGTCGTGGGTGAGGGTGGCCGACTCGCCGGTCGTCCCGGCCACCACGATCCCGTCGTTGCCGTTGGCCACGAGATGCTTCGCCAGCGCCTGGGCCCGATCGAGGTCGAGCCGACCGTCGTCGTCGAAGGGGGTGACCATGGCGGTCAGCACCCGGCCGAAGCGTGGGCGGTCGACGCCGCCCGGTCCGAAGGTGGTCATGTGGGGATTCTCTCGCGATTTCGCTCGTCGGCCCGGTCGATTTCCAGGGTGACCAGGAGGTCTTCGTGGAGTTCGAACCAGACGGTGTGGTAACTGTCGGACAAGGGGGCCGCCACCGCGTCGACCTCGCCGGCTCGTGCGCGACCAAGGGCGGCAGCGAACCGAGGCCGGTACCAACCGTAGCGCTGCATCGACGCCGACAGTCGGTCACAGATCGGGGCCACCCGGGTGTCGAGCTCGGTCAGGTCGTCGAGCACGGCGGCGTCGTGGGCCGGATCGGTGTGGTCGTTGACGGTCCCGGCCTCGAGATCGCGCACCTGCCAGGCGCTGACGACCTCGAGGAGCGGCTGGTTGAGGGCTCGGAACGCGTGGTACTGCTCGGTGACCGCGGGGATGCAGCCGCCGTCGACGGCCTCGGCCCGCCAACGGGCGGCGCCGACGCTGCGCCCGTGGGGGGTGAGCCGCCAGCCGGGACGGGCGCCGTCGCGGTGGTGCACCAGCCCCCCGGCGGCGGCATCGGCCAGCACCGCAGCGGTCCGGTCGATCGGCAGTCGGCAGCGTTCGGCGACCGCGTCGACCTCGGCGAACAGCCGGACCCGCAGGGCGAACAGCACCAGGGAGAGCTCGTCCGACGGGACCGCGCTCGATGGGTCAGTGTCAGACGACATCGTCGACGAACAGGTCGTCGCGCTGGGGGCGCTCACGGGCCTGGTAGCGAAGGGTGGCGAGGTAGAAGACGGTCGTGAGCGACCCGAAGATGATCCACTGCACGGTGTAGCTGAAGTGGGGGCCGTCGTCGGGCGGCGGCAGGGGCACCGGCAGCGGGTAGCCGGGGCCGGTCGGGGTCTCGAGCTGGAACCAGACCGGCGCGAGCGCGTCGGCGTCGAACCCGGCCTCGGTCACCCGCTCGGCGATGGCGTCGACGTCGAGGCGTGGGGCCCGTCCCTCCCCGGTGTCGGTGGCGCCCAACGCCTCCTGCACCCGGGTGGCCCGCAGCCAGCCGACCAGGTCGGTGCCGGCGACGGGGTCGGCGTCGAGCTCGCGACGAATGAACCCCCGGTTGACCAGGAGCAACGTCCCCTCCTCGGTCTCGGCCAGGCCGACGAGCCAGTCACCCGCCTCGCCGTTCTGCGACCGGTTGGCGATGCGGACGAACTCGTCGTCGAGCCACGTCACCTCCGCCTCGACGCGGGTGAAGTCGAGGGCGTCGCCGGCCTGGACGGTGGACGGGTCGCCGTCGAATCCGTCGATGACGCCGTCGAGGGCGGCCTGGACGGTGATCGGGGCGGCCGAGGCGCGCGCGTCGATCACCACGTTGAGGTCCTGTCGTTCCTGGTGGCGGCCCCACTGCCAGGTGGCGGCCCACACCATGCCGGCGATGCAGGCGGCCACGAACACGTGGGAGAACAGCCAGAACGGGCGACGGGCGAACGACCAGTCGAGCGAGGTGGCGGGGGCCATGGCCGCAACGTAGCGCGGGCCGACGCCGGCCGGGCCGGTCGCGCCCGGCGGGACGGTCGCGATCATCCGAATGGATGACGGCGCCAGGTCTATCGTCGCCTCGTGCCCCCGACCGCCACCGGCCTGCGCCGCCCCGACTCCGAGTCCCGCCGCCCCGACTCCGTCGATCTGGTGATCGCCGGCTGCATCGGCGCCATCTCGCTGCTCACCGCCGCCCTGGCCGGCAACGACCCGGGCGCCGAGGCCCCCGACACGTGGTGGAAGTGGGTGGTGGTCATCGTGCCGTCGGTCGCCGTCGCGTGGCGCCGGGCGGCCCCGCTGGCCTGTGCGCCGTTCGTGGTCGTCGGCCAGATGGTGATCTGGGCGATCGACATCGCCGAGGTGTTCGCCGCTCCCCTGGTGCTGATCTACACCCTCACCTCGATCGGCGACCCGCGCCATCGCCGGGCCGCGGCCCTCGGCGGTGTCGCCCTCGCCGCCACCGCGTTCGTCGGCACGTTCCGCGCCGCCGACGTCGACCTCGACGTGTTCGGCCTCACGGTCCTGTCGTGCGCCACCGCCTTCATCCTCGGCGCCAACGTCGCCCAGCAGCGGTCCGAGGCGGCGGCCCTCGCCGCCGACCTCGCCGTGGCCGAGCTCGCCCGCACCACCGAACGGGAACGGGCGGTCCTCCACGAGCGGGCCCGCATCGCCCGGGAGCTCCACGACCTCGTGGGCCACAGCCTGTCGATGATCGCCGTCCGGGCCGAGGCGGGCGAGCGGGTCGCCGCGTCGAAGCCGGACGCCGCCCTCGAGACCGTGCGAGCGGTCGGAGCGACCGCCCGGTCATCGCTGGCCGAGGTGCGCCGCGTCCTCTCGGCGCTCCGGGTCGGCGACGCCGAGCTGACACCGGTGCCCGGTCTCGACGATCTCGGCGCCCTGGTGGCCGCCACCACCGCAGCCAGCGGGCGCCAGGTCGACCTCGCCGTCGCCGCCGACCTCGCGTCGGAGGTCGACCGCACCGTCGGCAGCGGCGTCTACCGGATCGTCCAGGAGGCGCTCACCAACCTCGTGAAGCACGCCGGGCCCAACGCCGCGGCCGTGGTCAGCGTCCACCGCGACGGCGACGCGGTGGAGGTGGAGGTGCGCGACGACGGCACCGGCGCGGCGTCGGACGTCGGCGATCACGGCAGCGG
>JBPEXC010000441.1:0-3935 GCA_052032035.1 Acidimicrobiales bacterium
CCAGGTCGCGGGTTCGGTCGATGTCATCAGTGGCCCGGTCATCAGCAGCCCTCCCGTGCTCGCGTGCGACGCTACGCACGGCGCGCGAACCGGGGGTGAACTGGGCCGGAGTCGGATCTGACGAGTCGGTGAACCCTCGTGGGGGGTGGGCTCAGGCGACGCCGGCCTCGGTGGCGGCGTGGGCCGTCCACCGCTTGTAGTCGACCTTGCCGTTGGCGGCCCGCTCGAGGGCCGGCACCGCGAACACCCGCTTGGGCGCCTTGTAGTGGGCGAGGCGCTCCTTCACGTGGGCGATGACGGCGGCCTCGTCGAAGTCGGCGGCGTCGTCGACGGCGACGACGGCGGTGACGGCCTGGCCGAAGCGCTCGTCGGGCACGCCGACGGCGATGGCGTCGCTGATGCCCGGGTGGGTCTTGAGCACCTCTTCCACCTCTTCGGGGAAGACCTTCTCGCCGCCGGTGTTGATGCACACCGAACCGCGGCCGAGGAGGGTGATCGAGCCGTCGGCCTCGACGGTCGCGAAGTCGCCGGGGATCGAGTAGCGCACGCCGTCGACCACGGGGAAGGTGGCGGCCGACTTGGCCTCGTCCTTGTAGTAGCCGACCGGGGTGCGGCCCCGGATGCCGACCTTGCCGATCTCGCCCGACCCGGGCTCGACCAGGCGACCGTCGTCGGTGATCACGGCGGAGTCGTCGCTGAGGGCGAACTCGGCGGTCTTGGTGGCGGCGTCCTTCGACGCCACCGACTTGGCCATGCCGATCGCCTCGGACGACCCGTAGGTGTCGACCAGGATCAGGCGGGGGTAGTGCTCGAGGAGGCCCTGCTTCGACTCGGCCGACCACATCACGCCCGAGGAGATCATCACCCGCAGGCACGACAGGTCCCAGCGGTCGGGCTCGGCGTCGAGGGCCCGCAGGATCGGCTTGGCGAAGGCGTCGCCGACGATGAAGATGCTCTTCACGCCGACGTCCTGGATCGTGTCGAGCATCTCCTCGACACTGAACTTCACCCCGGTGAGCGTGGCGATCGCGCCGCCGAGGCCGAGGGTGTTGAGGGCGTTGAACAGGCCGGTGCCGTGCATCAGCGGGCACGCCGGGATCGAGATCGGGCCGGGCTTGGTGGTGCGGGCCCGCACGGCGGGGGAGAAGCCATCCGCGTCGAGGTCGGGCTCGGACGGCAGGGCGTTGGAGTTGGCCTTGTCGGTGACGCTGAACAGGTCGTCCTGGCGCCACATCACGCCCTTGGGCATGCCGGTGGTGCCGCCGGTGTAGAGCAGCACGAGGTCGTCGCCGTCGCGACCCCAGTCGCCCCGCACCCGACCGTCGTTGGCGGTGGCGGTGGCGTCCTCGTAGGGGGTGGCCCACTCGGGACAGGCAGTCCCGTCGCCGTGGTCGACCCAGAGCCAGGTGTGGACGTCGGGCACCCGGTCGCGGATGCGTTCGATCGTGTCGGTGAACGAGCTGTGGAACACCACGGCGACCGTGTCGGCGTTGTCCCAGATGTAGACGAGCTCGTCGTCGGCGTAGCGGTAGTTGGTGTTGACGTGGACCAGCGACGCCTTCGAGCAGGCGAACAACAGCTCGGAGTACTCCGGGCAGTTGTAGAGGTAGAACGCCACCTTGTCCTGGTGGCCGCAGCCCTGGTCGAGGAGGTGCTGGGCGAGGCCGTCGGCCCGGGCGTCGAACTCGGCCCAGGTCACCCGCCGATCCCCGTGGATCAGGGCCGGCGCCTCGGGGAGGGTGTCGGCGATCGTCTCGTAGATGTCAGCGTAGGTCCATCCAGGCACCCGACGAGCCTACGGCGATCGCCGCGATCGTTCGAATCTGGAAGTAGTCCGGCTCACTTTGCTCTGGCCGGCGGGCCGCCGAAGCGCGGCGCCCAGGCCTCGACGAAGCGGTCGTGGGCGAGGTGGACGGCGGCGGCGCGGTCCGGGTCGTCGCCGGCGGCCAACAGCTCGACGAGCAGCCCTCGGCTGACCGCTACTGCGGTGAGCACGTCGACCGGGACGATCGGCGCCCCGAACGCGGACTCGAGTTGCTGCGCGGTCTCGAGCCAGGCCTGGGCGCCGGTGATCTCGGAGCGAGAGCCGACGGTCTCGAAGAACAATCGGACGAAGGGTCGGCGGGCCTCGGAGGCGACGTCGGCCCAGAGTCGCCGCATCAGGTCGGCGGCGTCGCTCGCCTCGGCGGCGAGTTCGAGCAGGAGCTCCCGTTCGGCCTGCTCGGTCGCCTCGACGACGGCGGCGACGAGGCCGTCGCGCGACCCGAAGTGGTAGAGCAGCATGCGGTGGCTCGACCCGATGGCGGTGGCGATGTCGCGCAGACTGCGATCGGTGAGGCCGTTGGCGGCGACCTCGCCGATCACCTCGGCGAGCAGATCGTCGCGGGCGCTCATCGCCTTCAACCTAGGGGTGGTCGGGCCCGACGGCGACCCGATCTGTACCAAATGGTACAACTCGGTCTAGCGTGGGCGCATGGCCTTCGAACACGTACAGACGATCGCCGCGCCGTCCTCGGCGGTGTGGGACGCGACCCTCGACGTCGAGGGGCTCCCCGACATCACCCCGACGATCGAGGCCGCCCGACTCCTCGACCCCCGTCCGGTCGACGTCGGCAGCCGGGTCGAGCTCCGTCAGCCGGACGACAAGCCGCGGGTGTGGGTCGTCGAGGAGGTCGACGCCGGTCGGCGCTTCGTCTGGTCGACCAGCGCCGTCGGCACCACGATGCGGGCGATCCACGAGATCACCCCGATCGACGAGGCGTCGTGCACCAACACCCTGCGGATCGAGCTGGCCGGTGTCGCCGCGCCCCTCGTCCGGGTGGCACTGGCCCGCACGATCCGCCGCAACCTCGAGCAGGAGAACGCCGGCTTCGCCGCGGCCGTCGCCGGTTCCTCGCCGGAGTTGCCCGAGCCGGGCGACGGCGAGCAGCACAACGGGGGTACCGCACCGTCCGGCGGTGGTACCGCGCCGGCGCCTCACCGACAGGGGAACACGATGAAGATCAGCATGCCGCTCAACTACGCGGGCGACATCAAGTCGATGGCCGAGCGCGTCGTCGAGTACGAGAACGCCGGCGTCGACCTGGTGTGGGTGGCCGAGGCCTACGGCATGGACGCCCCGACGGTGATGGGCTACCTCGCCGCCATCACCTCCAAGATCGAGATCGCCTCGGGCATCCTGCCGATCTACTCGCGCACCCCGACCCTGCTGGCGATGACGGCCGTCGGCGTCGACGTGCTCAGCGAGGGCCGCTGCGTGCTCGGCCTCGGCGCCTCGGGACCGCAGGTGATCGAGGGCTGGCACGGGGTGCCCTACGACGCCCCGATCGGCCGCACCCGCGAGGTCGTCGAGATCTGCCGCAAGATCTGGGCCCGCGAGGACAAGCTCGTCCACGACGGCAAGTACTACCAGCTGCCCCTGCCCGAGGAGCAGGGCACCGGGCTCGGCAAGCCGCTCAAGATCATCACCCACCCGCCCCGCCCCAACATCCCGATCCTGCTCGCCTCGCTCGGTCCGAAGAACGTCGAGATGACCGCCGAGGTGGCCGACGGTTGGCTCCCCACCCTGTTCGTGCCCGAGCGGGCGTCGATGGTGTGGGGCGAGGACCTCGAGCGGGGCTACGCCAAGCGCGACGCCGCCCTCGGCACGATGGACATCATGGCCGGCGGCTCCCTCGCCATCGGCGACATGGACGAGGTCACCCCGCTGCGCGACGCCGCCCGGCCCGGCACCGCCCTCTACGTGGGCGGCATGGGGGCCAGGGGCAAGAACTTCTACAACTCGCTGTTCAGCCGCTACGGCTGGGAGGGCGAGGCCAAGGAGATCCAGGACCTCTACCTCGAGGGCCACAAGCAGGAGGCGGCGGCCAAGGTGCCGGCCGACTTCCTCGAGCAGTCGTCGCTGATCGGCGACGAGTCCTACGTGAAGGACCGCC
>JBPEXC010000442.1:0-1602 GCA_052032035.1 Acidimicrobiales bacterium
CACCCTCGGCATCGACGCCGTGTGGGCGGCCACCGCCGTGGCCGTCGTCCCGATCGGCTGGCTCGCCACCCGCCTCGGCCGGTGGCGGCTGTGGCCCGGCCTCGACGACGTCGGCCTCGACGCCGCCACCCTCGGGCTCGGCGTGGCCGGGTTCCTCGCCCTCGACCTCGCCAACTACTGGTCGCACCGGGTGCGCCATCGCGTGCCGGCGTGGTGGCGGTTCCACGAGGTGCACCACGTCGCCCCCGAGATCGGCCCGATCTCGGCGTCGCGCCGCCACCCGGTCGACCTCGGCCTGGCCCGCCTCCTCGCCGTGATCCCCCTGATCGTCGTGGGCCCCACCTACCTCACCGCCTTCGTGCCGTGGCTGGTGGCCAAGCGAGCCGCCGGCTTCTACCACCACTCCGGCGCCCGCTTCTCCTTCGGTCCCCTCGCCGGCATCGTCACCACCCCGGCCGCCCACCGCCTCCACCACTCGACCCGCCCCGACCACGTCGACTGCAACTACGGCTCGATCCTGCTGGTGTGGGACCGGCTGTTCGGCACCTACGTGGCGCCGGTCGGGTCCGGCGCCGAGCTCGAGCTCGGCGTGGTCGACACCCGCCTCCCGGTGGAGACCACCGACGCCCGCCCGGTGGCGGCGGTGTGGTGGGACCAGTTCCGGCTGCCGTTCGGGTTCGCCCCGGCGAGGGTGCGCTCGTGAGGGCCCTCGTCGCCGTCGCCGTCGTCGGCGCCCTCGCCGTGGCCGTGGCCGGGTTGGCGTTGCTGACCCTGCCCCGCCGCCCCGGGCAGCGCCGCCACTGGTTGCGGCCCTCGGCGATCGCCCTGCTGTTGCTCGCCACCGACTTCGTCGCCCGACCGGCCGAACTGGTCCTCGGCCTCGACACCCCGTTCCCCGACCTCGCGTTCGCCCTCACCACCATCGACGGCGACGCCACCGGCGGGGTGGCGGTGCCGTGGGACTCGATGCTCGACCTGCAGGGCCTGTTCGTGGCGTGGGTGGCGGTGTTCGTCGCCGTCGCCGTCGGGGTCGCCGTGCTGGCCGAGCGCCTCTGGCCCGGCTACCCGGCCGACCCCGACGCTCCGCCCACCAACACGATCGGCACCACCGGTCCGGCGGGTTCGCGCCGGGTCCGCCACCTGTTGCCCGACGACGAGGCGGTGAGCCGCTTCCTCCCGGTGCTGATCGTGATCGCCCTCGCCGCCAGCGCGGTGGCCTGGCAGCGCCACGGGGTGAGCAACCTCGGGTTCACCGCCAAGACCGGGGCCGCGCCGGTGTCGAGCGTGCTGCGGGCCCCGTCGCTCCTCCTCGCCTACCTCGGCATGGCGGTGGCGGTGTCGGGTCATCGCCTGCGGCGGCCCCGTCGGCGACTGCTCGGCGCGGTGGCGTTCCTGATCGGCGCCGGCATCAGCTTCACGTGGTCGGCCCGCGACGCCGCCCTCCTGCCCGCCGTCATCCCCGCCCTCACCCTGCTCTCCGGCATCAGGCGACCGACGTCGGTGCGGGCGTGGACCAAGCTCGCCGTCGGGGCGGTGGCCGTCGTCGCCGTCGTCGGCGGCCTCGGGCTCGGACTGCGCCTCGCCCGCGAGCAGCTGATCTTC
>JBPEXC010000443.1:0-8382 GCA_052032035.1 Acidimicrobiales bacterium
CCGACGGCGGCGAGAAGGTCGACGCCATCGAGACCCACGACTGCTTCACCACCTCGGAGTACATGGCGATCGACCACTTCGGCATCACCGCTCCCGGCGAGAGCTGGAAGGCGGTCGAGGAGGGCTGGATCGACCTCGACGGTCGCATCCCGATCAACCCGTCGGGCGGCCTGATCGGTGCCGGCCACCCGGTCGGCGCCACCGGCGTGCGGCAGCTCCTCGACGCCTACAAGCAGGTGACCGGCACCGCCGGCGGCTACCAGGTGGAGGGCGCCAAGAACGTGCAGACCCTCAACATCGGTGGCTCCGGCACCACGAGCGTGAGCTTCGTCGTCGGCGTCTGACGACCGGACCCATCAACGCCCTTCGGTGCCCGGTCCTCTCCGACGGACCGGGCACCGTCGCGTGGCGGCAGCGTCCGAGGACGTGTGATGTCGCGCACAGACCCGGTTGCCGTGCCGTCGTACGGTGCGGTCACCCCCGGGGGCGGCACGGCTCCCGACGCGACGTCTGGAGTTCCCATGTCACGATCCTCGACCGCCCTCCTCGGCATCCTCGTCCTGCTGGGCGCCGCCTGCGGTTCGTCCGCCGAGACCGCGACCGACACCGCCGCCGGCAGCGAGGCCGAGACGGCGCCGGCCGCCGATGCGACCTCCACCGATGACACCTCCGCCGATGGCAGCTCGACCGAGGACGGGTCCACCGACGAGCCCGCCGCAGCGGCCGAGAGCCTCGGCACCTGCGAGTCGAGCGCCGAGGGGGTCGACGAGTTCGTGACGGTCGACTTCGTCGCCCCGGCCGATGGTGTGAACGACTACTGGGTGGTCGTCGCCGAACCCGACGGCTCGAACGATGCGACGTTCCAGTTCCGCGGCATCGAGGCCGGCGCCACCGTGGCGATCACCGAGAAGATCGTCGGGGCACCGGCCACCTGCACCGTGATCAGCGTCGACCCGTCGACGGCGGACACCTCGGCGTTCGGCGACGTGACGGCGTGCTCGGTGATCGAACCCGATCCGGCCCTCCCCGACCGCGTCCGGATCGCCCTCGACATCACCAACGGCGGCGACGGCGAGGCGTCCTACGTCACCGTCTCCAACCTGATCGGAGCCGACGGTTCCCTGGTGGCCCAGGTGCCGGCGAATCACTCCGACAAGCTGGCGGCCGGTGCCGCCGGCATCGCCGAGGGCACGACCGGCGTCGTCGACAACACCGCGAGCTACACCTGCCAGGTCGCCTACGTGTGGCGCCAGGGCTGATCGCGACGCTCGTGGCCTGGCGGCGCACCCACCGTCCCGTTCCCCGCTCTGCTCTGCGTCGCTGCGGCGCGATCGTCGCGCTCGCCGCGGCGACCGTCGCAGGCTGCACGGCCGAGCGTGAGTCCGAGGCCGCCGACGAGACGACCGAGTCGGTGACGCCGACGACGGTGGAGGTCCTCGGGGCGGAGATCCACGTCGAGCGGCTCGCGGCCGAGCCGGCGACGAGCGACGCGCCGACGGTGCTGCTCCTCCACGGAGCGGCGTTCACGTCGGCCGACTGGTTCGGGCTCGGCATCGCCCAAGGGCTCGCCGCCGCCGGCATCGACGTGGTCGCCGTCGACCTGCCCGGGTTCGGGCGCTCCACTGCGTCCGCCGGTGAGCGCGCCGACGTCCTGCCCGCCCTCCTCGACGCCCTCGGCCTCGAGCCGGCCGACACGATCGTGGTCTCGCCCTCGATGTCGGGCACGTTCAGCCTGCCGGCGTTGCGGCGTCCCGACCTGGCCGACCTGGCCGGCTTCGTCCCGGTGGCCCCGAGCGGCGGCTCGACCTTCGCCGACGGCGGCCCCGTCCTCGACATCCCGGCGCTGGTCGTGCGCGGCGATGGCGACGGCGCCGACCCCGCCGCCATCGCTGCGGACCTTGCGTCAGCCTTCGCCGAGTCCGAGGTGTGGATCGTGCCGGACGCCGGCCACCCGGCCTACGTCGACGCCCCCGACGAGTTCGTCGCCCGGGTCGCCGCCTTCGCGCTCTACCAATATTCCTCGTAGTGGATGTTGCCGGGTGAGTTGCGCTTGTCGAGGGTGAAGCCCTGCTCGGTGAGGAGCTGGACCACGCCGACGGTCTCCGGGAACACCGGGTTGCCGTCCGCGTCCTCCTCCTCGGGCAGCCCGATCATCGACGGGTTGCCGCAGAGGAAGACGTGCGTCGTCGCCGGATCGAGCTCGACGCCCAGCGTCGAGAACTCATCCGAGCTGATCAGGTCCTGGATGTAGCGCTTGGGGACGTCGGCCTCGCGGGTCGGCATCGGCACGTAGTGGTAGTTCGGGTAGCGGGCCTCGAGCACGCCGTGCTTGTGGCGGTAGCCGAGGTCGGCCCACTGGCGCACCGACACGGCCGACACGATCGGCCCGACGTGGCCCTTGCGGAGCAGTTCGACGACCATCGCGTTGTGGGGCGCCTCGCCGGTGCCGGTGCCGAGGAAGATGCACGTCGCCTCGGGGTCGACCACCGAGTTGAGGGTGTAGCGGCCGGCCACCTTCGGGCCGAGGTAGATGCGGTCGCCCGGTCGCTTGAGGGCGAGGCGCGGGGTGAGCGCCGGCACGTTGTCCGGCGTGGGGCTCACCAACACGATGTAGAACTCGAGCTCGTCGGTCTCGGTGTGGTCGGTGAGATAGCCGTGGTCATCGAACATGCGCGACGAGATCGAGTAGGACCGCCGGATCAGCTTGTCCCACTTCTCGTCGAGCCCGGGGTCCTCGGCGTCGTCGACCCGGTCCTCCCAGTAGCCGAGGCCGAGCGAGGCGTACTGGCCCGGCAGGTGGGAAGTGCCGCCGGTGTCGGGGCGCACCCGGAGCACCCACAGGTCGGAGTGGGTGGGCTCGAAGTGGGTGATGGTGGCGTTGTAGTGCTCCTCGCGGAGCTCCTCGGCCACTCCGGTGTGGCGGGCCCGCAACCGCACGTCGGAGGGTCCGGGGGCGTCGATCTCGGGGAAGCAGGCCTCGGCGATCCTCGGCCCGATGTTCCAACCCGGCGCCGTCGGTGCCGGATCGTCGCCGGTCGGCTCGCCGAGGAACCACAGCTTGCCGGTGGCCAGGGCGGCGTCGGTCGCGCCGACCTCGGCCGGGGTCGCGTTGCGCCGCGACGTGGCGAAGACGACGTGGTCGAACTGCAGGTCGGGGGTGCGGCGGTCGTTGAAGTAGGCCATCGGGAACCCCTCGGCCTCCCCGATGCCGTCGGGCACCGAGCGGTAGAGCATCGTCGCCCGCCGCTCCCGCTCGAGCCGACGCAACAGGTTCTCGCCCGCCGGCGAGAGCCGTCCCGGGTCGATGCCGCCGCCGGCCAGGACCATGCGGCCACCGGCGGCCGCCCCCTGCGCCATCAGCTCGACGGCGCGGTCGGTGTGACCGATCACCAACACGTCGAGGTCGTCGATGCCGTCCGGGAGCGCGTCGAGGTGGATGCGTTCCTCGGCCACCTTGGCGCTCGCCTCGACCGGCACGACCGGCGTGGTGGCGGCGTCGGCCTGTCGCTGGGCGACCATGGCACCGCGCGTCCGATAGGTCAGGCGATCGGTGGTGACGAGCAGGTGCTCGCCGTCGGCGTCGACGTCGATCGACCGGATCGTCTCGCCGAACCCGACGTCGAGGGTGTTCTCGTGCACCAGTTCCGGGAAGGCGACGGTGTCGGTGGGTTCGACGATACGGACCAGTCCGAGACCGGCCCGCAGCGACGAGACCGCCACCGACAATCCGCCGGCGGTCCCGCCGACGATCACGAGGTCGTAGGTGCTTCCGCCCCGCTCTTGATCAGTGTGCTGCATCCTCCATTGGTAGCCGAGACGGCGTGGTGACGACAGTCGAACGGGGCCCCGGAACGGGTCGGTGACGGCCTGCCACCCGCTGGGCAGCTTGACCGTGGACAATGGGCCCTCCGGTCGGCCACAGTGGCGAGGTCGGCGGGCGGCCGACGGTAGGGAGACGGCGGTGGGCGAGACACTGCGTCGAAAACCGACACCCCGACGACCGCAGCGCCTCCCGGCGCGCCTCCTCGCCGCGCTGGTCACCATCGCCGCCACCACCGCCGCGGTCAACGACACCGACCCACCGCCCGATCGTGCCGTGGAGATCTATCGATGGGCGGCCGAGGACGCCGCCTGCGACCTCGACTGGGAGACCCTGGCCGCCCTGGCGGACGTCGGCTCGGACCACGCGCGGGTCGGCGGCGCCGAGATCGCCCGGAACGGCGACGTCCGCCCGCCGATCGTCGGTCCGCCGCTCGACGGCCGCAACGGTCGACGCTCGGTCGCCGACACCGACGGCGGCGCGCTCGACGGCGACCCCGAGCTCGATCGGGCCGTCGGGCCGTTCCAGTTCCTGCCCACCACCTGGGCTGCGGTGGCCACCGACGGCAACGGCGACGGTCTGGCCGACCCCCACAACTTCTGGGACGCAGCAGCCGGTGCGGCGACCCTGCTCTGCGACGGCGGCACCGCGCCCGCCTCGACGACCGCCCTCTGGTATGGCACCGACGCGTTCGACGGCGTCGTCGCCGAGGCGACCGTCGCAGCGACCGCCACCTCGGTGCAGCGCGTCCGAGGCCTGCCCCACGGGTTCGGGTTGCTGGTGAGCGGCGTGGCGGCCGACGATGCCGACGGTCCCGCCGAGCGGGTCGTGCCGCTCGAGCTGTCGGGCGCCGACGACCCGGCGAGCGACGCCGCAGCGACCGCCGGTGTCACCGACGTGGCCAGCACCTCCGGTGCGGGCGCCGGCCTCGTCGGCGGCCGCCTCGACCAGATCCTGACCATGCCCCGGCTCGACGGCACCTCGGTCCTGGTCGGCGACTGGGACGGCGACGGCATCGACGAACCACGGCCCGCCGGCGACCTCCTGCCCGCCGCCGTGCTCGGCGACGACACCGCGGACCTCCGAGCGGTGGTCGGCGACTGGGACGGCGACGGCGACGACGACGCCGGGCTGTTCGCCGAGGGCGTCGTCCACCTCTATCGCGACGACGAGGTCCACCGCATCGCCCCCGACCTCGCGGACGAGCCGACGGCGGCGATCGTGCTGGCGGGCGACTGGTCCGGCACCGGCGCCGACGACCTCGTCGTGGCGGTGCCCGACGGGGACCGTCTCCTGCTGACCTTCCTGCGCACCGGCTTCGGGGTGGGGGTGGCGGGCGAGCACTACGGCAGGAGCTTCTCGATCCCGACCGGCGACCAGTTGCTCGCCGGCGACCTCGACGGCGACGGCATCGACACCGTGCTGTCGGTGTGGCGGGGCGCAGGCGACCTCGTCGTCGTCGCCCACCACCGCGACGGCGTCACGACCGAGCAGCGCTCGGTCTCGCTCGCCGACCTGCCGACCTCGCTCGCCGCAGGCGACCAGCCCCTCGGTCTCGTGACCGGCACCTGGCCGGCGCCCGCCGACGACGAGCCGCGCTCGTTCGCCGTCGACGGCCTTGCCGGCACCCTTCCCGAGCCGGAGTTCTGGCTCGAGGCGACCTCCGCCGACGGCTCGGTGGTCGAGCTCTGGTGGGTCGGCCACGAGGACCACCGCATCGCCGTCGCCGTCGACCGGGTCGTGCAGACCCAGGCGATGATCGCTGCGGCCGCCGCCGACGGCGTGCTGCTCAAGGGCTGGGGCTGGCGCAGTTTCGAACGACAGATCGAGCTCCGCGCCGCGCATTGTGCCGACATCTGGACGACGCCGGCGGCGGAGTGCTCGCCCCCGACCGCACGACCGGGCCACTCCCGCCACGAATACGGCCTCGCCGTCGACTTCTCCGACGGCACCGCCGCCATCGGCCCGGACTCGCCCGAATTCGCCTGGCTCGCCGAGCACGCCGCCGACTTCGGCTACGTCAACCTGCCGAGCGAGAGCTGGCACTGGTCGGCCGACGGCCACTGACACGCGGACGGCCACCCAGACGGTTGCCCCAGAGGCCATTCTCACCTATTCTCATTTCGTGGCCGATCGATCGACTCCCACTCGCCTGCTCGCAGCGGCCGGGCTCAACACCGGGTTCGCCGTGGTCCAGGTGCTCGTCGGGCTCTGGATCTCCTCGGTCGTCGTCCTCGCCGACGCTGCCCACCAGGTCGTCGATGCGATCGGCCTGGTGACCGCGCTCGCCGCCATCTCGCTGGCCCGACGACCGAACTCGCCCACGATGAGCTTCGGCTGGGGGAAGAGCGATGCCCTCGGCGGTCTGATCTCGGGACTCCTGCTCCTCGCCTCGATCGGCTGGATCGCCGTCGAGGCCGTGCGCCGACTCCTCGATCCGGTCGAGGTCGACGGGGGCGGCGTGATCGTCATCGGCCTCGCCGCCATCGCCGTCAACGGCCTCAGCCTCCTGGTGCTGCCCCACGCCCACCACCATGGGCACGACCATGCCGGCCACGACCACGACCACGACCACGCCGATCATGATCACGACGGTGCGCCGGCGGCTGCGACCCTGTCGCTGCGGGCGGCTCGCCTCCACCTGCTGACCGACCTCGCCGGATCGTTCCTCGTCGTCGCCGCCGGGGTGGGCTTGCAAGGCTCGGGCGCGTCCTGGATCGACCCGGTCGCCTCGCTGGTGCTCAGCGTCGCCGTGCTGCGAGCCAACCTCGACCTGCTGCGGGCCGCAGCCTCCGAGCTCCTCGACCGTGCGCCCGGCTCGGTGAGCGCCGACGACGTGGCCGCGGTCCTCGGCGCCCAGCCCGGCGTCGACGCGGTCCACCACGTCCACGTCCGCCCCCTCGGCCAACGCCGCACCAGCGTCACCGCCCACGTCGTGGTCGACGGCGAGCAGAGCCTGCACGAGGCACAGACCCAGATCGCCACGCTGACGGCGACCCTCGAGCGCGATCTCGACGTCGCCCACGCCACCCTGCAGCTCGAGTGCCATCCCTGCGCGGCCCCCGACTGCTGACGGCCCACCGTGTGGAGGCCGCGAGCACGGCCGCGCGTGCCACCGACGGGTGACGCGTCGGGGCGGCGACCTGGGTCAACAGCCGTTGAGAACTAATTGCACTCCAATGACCGACCTTGCAGTTCCAAGGCGCTCGGTTAGGATGCTGGTCAGCCCGCTGGTGGGGGACATTCCCTCCGTTTCTCGCCAGCGGGCTTCTTCGCGCCCGCAGCTCGGCTCCACCGCCGACGTGCGATCCGGTGCAGCGGTGCAACCTCGGACACCCTCCCACCTGTCGAAGCTGTGTCCGATACTCTGACCGTCGGACTCGACGAGTCTTCGCACAGCGTCGTGTGATCTCCGGCCCGCCACCCCACGAGGAGCCCCCGCACCATGCGACGCACGAAGATCGTTGCCACGATCGGACCCGCCTCCGATCGTCCCGAGGTCCTGAAATCGATGATCATGTCCGGCATGGACGTCGCCCGCATCGGGCTCGCCCACGGCACGATCGACGAGCACCTCGCCAAGTACGCCCGGATCCGGGCCGCGGCGGAGGCGTGCGACACCAACATCGGCATCCTCGCCGACCTCCCCGGCCCCAAGGTGCGCTGCGCCCCGTTCCCCGAGGGCGGTGTGGTGTTCGAGGACGGCGCGCCGGTCCGCTTCACCTCCGGTGACACGAAGAGCAGCCTCGAAGTGATCTCGTCGGACTACGACGGGCTGGTGCGCGACGTCGAGGTCGGCGATCAGCTCGCCCTCGGCGACGGCAACATCACCTTCGTCGTCGAGGACAAGGACGCCGACTCCCTCCGGGCTCGGGTGCTCCGGGGTTCGAAGGTGCAGGGCCGGCCCGGCCTCCAGGTGCCGTCCGACCGTCTCCGGATCTCCACCCCGACCGCCGAGGACCTCAAGCTGGCCGACGCCTTCATCGAGCACGGCGTCGACATGCTCGCCATCTCCTTCGTCCGCAGCGCCCACGACGTCCGCTCGCTCGGCGTCGAGCCGGCCCCGCGGGGCCCGATGGTCGTCGCCAAGATCGAGACCCGGGCCGCCGTCGAGAACCTCGAGGGCATCATCACCGCCTCGGGTGCCGTGATGGTCGCTCGTGGCGACCTCGGCGTCGACTACGCGCTGAGCGAGCTCCCCCACCTCCAGAAGCACATCATCCAGCGCTGCATCGCCCGGGGCCTCCCGGTCATCACCGCCACCCAGATGCTCGAGTCGATGGTGTACGCCCCGTCCCCCACCCGGGCCGAGGCGTCCGACGTCGCCAACGCCGTGTTCGACGGCACGAGTTCGGTGATGCTCTCGGGCGAGACTGCGATCGGCATCGATCCGGTCAACGCCGTGGCCACGATGGCCGAGATCACCTCGCGAGCCGATGCCGAGTTCCCCCACGACGACTGGATCGAGTCGGTCAACGCGGTGCGCGAGTCCGACGGCGACCTCGCCCCCGGCGCCCTGACCACCGACGCGATCACGATGGCGGCCGTGCGGGTGGCCCAGC
>JBPEXC010000444.1:0-13746 GCA_052032035.1 Acidimicrobiales bacterium
GGGGGGGGGGGGGGGGGGGGGGGGGGGGGGGGGGGGGGGGGGGGGGGGGGGGGGGGGGAGGAGGGTGGGGTTGGGGAGGTTGGCCTAGGCCCCCTCGATCGGCACGAGCCGCATCTGGGCCGTGGCGAAAAAGGTGTCTCGATCCGGGTCGTAGGCCGGGTCGAACAGCACCCGGAGCTGACCGGAGGGCAGGTCGTCGCGCCCCATGAAGAAGTGGAAGATCTCCCCGTCGCTCGGCCAGGGCACCTCCCACACGTCTGCCTCGTCACCGGCCCGGAGGGTGGCGGCGATCGAATCGTCGCCGAGGAAGTCGGCGAGGTCGTACCAGTCGCCGCCGAGGCCGGCGGTGGCCGACGCCTGGTGGAGCGACCACTCGCCGTCGATGCGCTGCCAACTCTCCAGGCCGCGGATCTGCAGCAGGACGCCTTCGACCGGGGCGCTCTCGGCGCTGGGCACCACCTTGCAGCGAGCGTAGATGGCGGTCTCGTCGTGGGGGTCGTTCCAGTACGACGCCGAGCCGCCGGTGAGCCACCGGAACTCGGTGCCGTCAGAGCGGATGACGGCTTCGTGGTTGGGCCACGGCGGGCCCCACCCGGTGGCGCCGCCGCGGTAGGTCTGCTCGGTGCCGAGGGCCGGCCCGAACATGTCGTAGGCGACGACCTCGGCGCAGTTCACGCCGCCGTCGTCGCACACCGCATCGAGCGTGGTGGTCGGTTGTTCGGTCGTCGAGTCGTCCGACGTCGAGGTGGTCCGTGGCGTCGACGATGTCGTCGTGTCGCCCTCGCCGTCGACCGGACGGGTGTCGACGAGCGCCGGCTCGTTGCCTCCGCCGCCGGGCACGAGCACGGCGACGACGGTGAGCGCCGCCACGGCCGAGCAGCCGGCGGCCACGAGGTGTCGAGGGGAGAGGGCCATCGCGCCAACGACCGTACAAGTTGGCGGGGCCGCGCGGTCGGAGCCCCGCGTCGAAGGTCGCCCTGGTGAGGCCGCCGAGCCGGACCGCGTCGACTGTGACCGGGTTCACATCGGCACGGTGATCCTCATTCCCCAGTTCAGAGGCGCCGACACGTAGTGTGCAACCTGCGGCACCACGAACGAACTCTCTGGAGGGACCCTCATGACCATCCGACCCACCCGCCTGATCGCCGGCCTCGCCAGCTCCGCCCTGCTCCTCTCCGCCTGCAGCTACACCCGCGAGGACGCGGTCAACGACCTGGTCGACGAGGGCCTCCCCACCGAGACCGCCGAGTGCGTGATGGACGAGATGGAGGGTGCCGGGTTCGAGGCCTCGGAGCTGACCGGCGATCTCTCCGCCGAGGAGAACACGGCGATGGAGAACGCGATGCTCACCTGCGCCACCGGCGATGATCTCGGCAGCGTGCTCGCCAACCAGGATCCCGAGGAGCTGCGCGAGAGCTTCATCGCCGGCATGACCCAGGCCGGCCTCACCGAGGACCAGGCCAACTGCGTGGTCGACAGCCTCGAGGCGGACGGTCTCAGCATCATCGACCTCACCCAGGCCGGCTTCGACAACGACCTCGACGCCCTCGGCCCGGAGCTCGAGACCGCCATGGTCAACTGCATGTAGCAGCCACCGGCTGGGACACCCCCGGCCTCCCGGCGGTTCTACCGCTCGAAGAACTGCTCGATGATCGCCCCGGCCGCCTCGGTCGGGGCGATCTGGCGTGCGTCGCAGGCGGCGAGCACGTCGGCCACGGCGGCGGCGCCCATCGCTGCGTCGAGACGGCGAGCGACCAGCGCCTCGACCCTCGACCGGACCTCGGCCCGGGTCCGCAGCGCACGCCGGGCCTCGAGCCCGTCGGTGGCGCGGAGATGGTCGAGGTGGCCGGCGACGGCGTCCCACAGGTCGGGGATGCCCTTGCCCTCGAGGCTGTCGGTCATCACGATCGGCGTGCGCAGGCCGCCGCTGCGGGCGTCGGCCCCCGTGGCATGGGACAGGTCGAGCATGAGCTCCAGGTCGCGTCGCACGTCGTCGGCACCAGGCCGATCGGCCTTGTTGACGACGAAGACGTCGGCCACCTCGAGCAGGCCGGCCTTGTTGGCCTGGACGGCGTCGCCGGTGCCGGGGTTGGCGACGACGACGGTCGTGTCGGCGGTGGCGGTGACATCGACCTCGACCTGGCCGACGCCGACGGTCTCGATGATCACCGGGTCGTAACCGGCCGCATCGAACACCCGGACCGAGCCGGGCACCGACAGGGCGAGGCCGCCGGAGTGGCCACGGGTGGCCACCGAGCGCACGAAGGCGTCGGTCTCGTTCTGGTCGATGCGGATCCGGTCGCCGAGGATGGCGCCGCCGGTGAGGGGCGACGACGGGTCGACGGCCAACACGGCCGGCCGCTTGCCCCGCGCTGCTGCCTCGGCGACGAACTGGCCGACGAGGGTCGACTTCCCGGCGCCGGGCGGGCCGGTGATCCCGATCACGTGGGCCCCGCCCACGTGGGGGTGGGCGAGGGCGGTGAGGCGATCGGCCTCGGCGCCGGCCCGCTCGACGAAGGTCAGGAGGCGGCCGACGGCTCGCCGGTCACCACCCCTCGCCCGTTCGTAGAGCTCGTCGACCCCGACGCCACGGAGGCTCACTGGGCGGTGGCCCCGGCGACGGCCTTGCGGATCGAGCCGACGACCTCGGTCGCCGACGCGCCCGGGCCGAGGATGGCGGCCACACCGGCATCGAGCAGGGGCTGGATGTCGTCGTCGGGGATGATGCCGCCGACGATGACGGGGGTGTCGAGCCCGGCGGCCTCGATGGCCCGCACCATGCGAGGGGCGAGGGTGAGGTGGCCGGCGTTGTGCATCGACAGGCCGATCGCGTCGGCGTCCTCCTGTTCGGCGACGGCCACGACGTTGTCGGTCGTCTGGCGCAAGCCCAGGTAGATCACCTCGCAGCCGGCGTCGCGCAGGATGCGGGCGACGACCCGCAGGCCGCGGTCGTGGCCGTCGAAGCCGATCTTTGCCAGCACGACCCTGAGGGGCGCCTCGTCGCCGTCGACGCCGGGGGCGGTCTCGAGTTCGGCGAGCATCAGAGCACCGCCTTCTCGACGTAGGTGCCGAAGACGCCCTCGAGGGCGGCAACGATCTCCCCCTCGGTCGCCATCGTCTTCACGGCTTCGATCATGGCCGGCATCGTATTGGTGTCGGGCTGCGACGCCGCTGCGACCAGGTCGGCGAGCGAGCGTCGTACCGCCTCGTCGTCGCGCTCGGCCTTCACATGGGCCAGGCGCTTGAGCTGGTAGGTCTCGACGGCGTGGTCGATCTTGAGGAGCTCCGCGTCCTCGCGGTCGTCGCCGTCGGTGAAGGCGTTGACGCCGACCACGATGCGGCGACCGGCGTTGACGCCCCGCTCGAAGCGGTAGGCCGCCTCGGCGATCTCGCCGACGAAGTAGCCGTTGTCGATCGCCTCGTAGGTGCCCTCGAGGATCGAGCCGTCGCCGAGGTCGAGGAGGTGGGCGAAGATCTCCTCGGCCCGACGCTCCATCTCGTCGGTCATCCATTCGACGTAGGGGGCGCCGCCCAGGGGGTCGGCCACGTTGGTCACGCCGGTCTCGTAGCCGATGATCTGCTGGGTCCGCAGGGCGATGCGAGCTGCGTCCTCGGTCGGCAGGGCGAGCGCCTCGTCGAAGGAGTCGGTGTGGAGGCTCTGGGTGCCGCCGAGCACGCCGGCGAGGGCCTGGATGGCGACGCGGGCGATGTTGATCTCGGGCTGCTGGGCCGTGAGCGACACCCCGGCGGTCTGGGTGTGGAAGCGGCACAGCATCGACTTCTCGCTCGTGGCGCCGTACCGCTCCTTCATCCAGCGGGCCCAGATGCGGCGGGCGGCGCGGAACTTGCCGATCTCCTCGAAGAAGTCGGAGTGGGAGTTGAAGAAGAAGCTCAGGCGGGGAGCGAAGTCGTCGACGTCGAGCCCGGCGGCGATCGCCGCCTCGACGTAGGAGAACCCGTTGGCCAGGGTGAACGCCAGCTCCTGCGCCGCCGTCGAGCCCGCCTCGCGGATGTGGTAACCGGAGATCGACACCGGATGCCACTTGGGCATCTCGGCCGAGGTGAAGCGCATCAGGTCGGTGACGAGTCGCATCGAGGGCCGCGGCGGGAAGATGTATTCCTTCTGGGCCTGGTACTCCTTGAGCACGTCGTTCTGGATCGTGCCGGCGAGCGCCGAACGGTCGACCCCGTTCTCCTCGGCGTTGGCGATGTACATCGCCATGATGATGTTGGCCGGGCCGTTGATCGTCATCGACGTCGAGACCGCGCCGGTGTCGATGTCGGCGAACAGGTCACGCATGTCGGCGAGGGTGTCGACGGCCACACCGGCTCGCCCGACCTCGCCGGCCGACCAGTCGTGGTCGGAGTCGCGACCCATCAGGGTGGGCATGTCGAACGCGGTCGACAACCCGCTGCCCCCGTTGCGGAGGATGTCCTTGAATCGGACGTTGGTGTCCTCGGCGGTGCCGAAGCCGGCGAACATGCGCATCGTCCACAGCCGCGACCGGTACATCGAGGCGTAGACGCCCCGGGTGTACGGATACTGGCCGGGGAAGGGGCCGTCGCCGTAGACCGGCTCGACCGGCACGCCCGACATCGTCTCGAAGTCGACGTCCCGCTCCTTCGACGAGGCGTAGGCGGCCTCCCACTCGGCCCGCATCGCGGCCTGGTCGGGCGTCTGGGCGGCAGCGTCGGCGGTGCTGGCGTCGGTGGGGTCGGCGGTGCTCACGGGGGCTCCTCTCACGGAGGACGTCGGAATACTTGGACGTCCAACTACTGTGCGCTTGTAAGATTACCGGTCGATGACGTCCCATGTCGATCTGATCGAAGAGGCGAAACGCAACTGGCACGCACGGTCCTGGGGCGCGGTCGAGGCGATGGCGGCGGCCACCTCGATCAGCCGCGCCAACCAGATCCTGCTCGGACGCATCAACGACGAGCTGGCACCGCTCGGTCTCACGTTCTCCCGCTACGAGGCCTTGGTCCTGATCAGCTTTACCCGCGCCGGCGCCCTCCCCATGGGCAAGATCGGCGAGCGCCTCCAGGTGCACCCGGCCAGCGTCACCAACACGATCGATCGGCTCGAGCGCGACGGCCTCGTCGAACGGCAGCCCCACCCGACCGACCGGCGGGGCACGCTGGCGGCGATCACCGACGTCGGGCGAGCCCTCGTCGAGGAGGCGACCGAGAAGCTGGAGCGGATCCGGTTCGGCCTCGAGGACGTCGACGACGGCGAGGCGGCAGCGGTCTTCGAGGCGTTGCGCCCCCTGCGACGATCGGCCGGTGACCTGTGAACGGCCCCGTGACCCCCAAGGCGATCAACGCGGCGATCGCCGAGTCGTTCCCGGGCAACTCGTCCCGCTGTGTCGAGCTGGGCCCCGACTGGGTGACGTGCCGCCTCAGCCCGGACGAGACCGCGCTCCGACCCGGCGGGTACCTGTCGGGGCCGACCCAGTTCGGGCTGGCCGACGCCGCGCTCTGGTACGCCACGTTCGTGGCGATCGGCCGGATCGAACTGATGGCCCTCACCAGTGAACTCTCGATCCGCTACCTCCGGCCCGCGATCGGCACCGAACTCTGGGCCCGTGCCGTGCTGGAGTCGGTGGGCTCGAAGCGGATCGTGGGTTCGGTGAAGGTGTGGGTCGACGACCCGCTCCGGCCGACCTCGGTGGCCCAGGGGACCTACCAGCTGCCCGCCTGAGCGGCTGTCCCAGTGCCGTCCTGGTGCCGCGTGCCGTCCCGGACCGTCTGCCGTGGGGCTACTGCAGGCCCACGACCTGGCCACCGTCGACGGGGATGGCGGCACCGGTGAGGTAGCGGGCCTGCTCCGAGCACACGAAGGCCACGATGTCGCCGAAGTCGCCGGCGTCGCCCATCGCCGCCATCGGTACCGCAGCGGTCAGCTGCTCCCGGGTGACGCCCAGGTGGTCGAGCCGCGGGGTCTCGTGGAGGCCGGGCTGCACCGAGTTGACCGTCACCCCGTCGCCGGCGACCGCCAGCGCCGTCGTCTTGAGGAACGAGGTGAGTCCCGTGCGGGCCGTGTTCGACAGGATGAGGGTCGGGCTCGGCTGGCGGACGGTCATCGAGGTGATCGCCACCACCCGGCCCCAGCCTCGGTCCCGCATCGGCGGGATCGTGCGCTGGCACAGGTCGACGGTCGACAGCAGGTTGAGTTGGAGCGCCGGCCCGTAGGCGTCCAGCGGCGTGTCGTCGAAGCCGCCGGCCGGGGGCCCGCCGGCATTGGCCACGACGATGTCGAGCGGGCCGACGGCGTCGACCGCTGCGTCGACCAGCTCGGCGATCGAGGCTGGGTCGGCCAGATCGGCCGTGATCCCGACCGGCGTGCCACCCGAGGCGCCCGCTGCGACGGTGGCGGCTGCCGCGTCCAGGGCCTCGCGCGAGCGAGACGCCATCACGACGCGCACGCCCTCGGCGGCGAGGCTGCGGGCGGTGGCCAGTCCGAGGCCGCTCGATGCGCCGGTGACGAGGGCGGTGCGGCCGCTGAGTCCGAGATCCATGTGCCCGAACCTAGAGCAGCGGACACGAGAACAGTGCCTCCTAGAACAGTGCGTCCTGGATGACGATGTCGGCGACGTCGTGTCGGCCGGGTTCGCCGACCACGCCGAACAGCTGGCCGAGGTCGGCCACGAATCGGTCGTCGCCGGCCCCGGGGTGGGTCCGGGTGACGACGACAGCACGACCGATCGCGGCCTCGACGCGGAGTTGGTGGGCGCCGTCGTCGAGGCGCTCGGGGTAGCGGTGCCGGCCGGCCGCTCCGAGGTCCGCCCGCCCGGGATGGCGCCAGCACGTGATGTCCCGCACCGTCTCGACGGTCGGGTCGATCTCGAGCAGGTTGCCGACCTGGTCGGCGAGCTGGTCGAGCAGCCGTTCCAGTTCGTCGTCGGGCCGCGGCATCACGAGCCCGGCAACCTTGCGTCCGACCGCCACGGTCTGGGGGAGTCCCAGTTCGGCCGTGACCCGATCCTCCGCGTGGCGGATGTCGATGCCGTCGGTGGCGGAGCCGACCACCGCCGCGAGCCAGGCGCCCTGCTCGGCCCAGCGGGTGGTGGTGCGGACCTGGGTCGAGGTGCCGATCTTGGCCGTCCCGTCGGCGAAGACGGCGACGTAGAGGTGATTGGGTTGGGCCAGGTGCCGGCGGGCGTCGTCCGACAGGAGCCGGGGATCGCGGGTGTGGGCATGGTGGAGGTTGGCGGCGAACGCCGCTTCGGCCGAGGCGCAGGCCCCGCACCGGCGCTCGCCGCTCCCGGGCCGTCGCCGGCAGACTCCGTCGTCGTCAGGCCCGGCGTGACGACCCAGGCAGCGTCGCTCGGTGGTCGCCCGGTAGGCGAGCTCGAGGCCCACGAGGGGCTCGTCGGTGACCACCCCGTCGCGATCGACCCGGGCCAACGCCACCCCCTCCATCCAGTGGGCACCGAGGACGGTGATCGTGCCGGTCATCGACCCGCCGCCTCGGCCAGGGCGCGCTCGATCGCCGGACGAGGGCTCGCCAACACCTCCGCCCGACCGACTCGCCCGCCGCAGCGCTCGGCGACAGCCGCCATCGACGCCTGGGCCAGGACCACGACGTCGGCGCTGGCGGCAGCCTGACGCGCGGTCGCCTCGATCGCATCGAGGTAGCCGGCCAGATCGCCGGCCTCGAATGCGGCCCAGGCGCCCTCGGCCATCACGATCTGCACTGCGCCGACACCGGCGTCGGTCAGGAGCCGGCGCGTCGGCTCGATCGTCGACTCGACGGCGACCACGGCTGCCACTCGGCCGGGCGAGGCGGCGGCCCGGTCGGCCATCGCTCGGTCGACACGAACGACCGCGACACCGGCGGCGGCGCCGCGGGCCTCGGCCAGCGCGCCGATCGTCGAGCAGGTGCAGATCACGTGGTCCGCGCCCCGGAGTTCCTCGATCGCGCGATCGATGCCTGCGGCCAGCGCCGGATCCTCGACGGAGTGCTGCGCTCGCCGCAGCAGCTCCGGGTCGACGATCGAGGTCACCGACGCGCTCGGGTCGAGTTCGCGAACCAGCTCCTCGAAGGGGCGGCGGTGCACGTCGGAGGTGTGGAGGAATGCGAGGTGGCGGGCGGGCCCATCGGGCATCCTTCCATCGTGCCAGGTCCCGACCCCGATCGTCGTGCGTTCCCCGCCCGCCCGGCCGTGCCGGACTGGCTCGTGTGGGCCGAGGCCTCGGACCGCGCCATGCCGGGGGAGGAGCGAGCCCGGTTCGGGCCCTGGCTGGCCCGTTGCGCGCGCCTGGTGACCGGTCGAGCGAACTCGGCGTTCCTCGCCGATCCCGACCAGGGGAAGGTGGCGGCGGACCTGGGAGAGCTCGCCGACTGGTACCGGGCCGCCGGCGCCACCCCGATCGTCCAGAGCTGGCGATCGGCCGTCACCCCAGCCGGCGAGTTGGACAACCCAGACGGAACGGCCGACACCGCGCTGATCGCAGCTGCCTGGGAGCGGGGACCGGGCGCCGTCGTCTACGCCCGACCGGCGGCCGGCTTCACGGCGCGCCGTGGGTCGCCGACCGGCCTCGACATCGAGACGACCAGCATCGCGACCAGCAACATCGAGACCAGCAACGATGTCGCCGACGACGTGGTCGCCTCGATCGGGTTCGACCGGCTGGCCGAGATGCGCACCCCGTTGCCGACCACGATCGCGACGGCCCGGAGCGCAGACGGCGACCGAGCGCTGCTCGGCCGGGCGCTGGGGATCGCCGACCCGGCGGCCGACCTCGTCGGCATCTTCGCCGTCGAGGTCGCGCCCGAAGCACGCCGACGTGGCATCGCCGACGCACTGATGGACGCCCTCGTCACCCGGACCAGCCCGACGGCCGGCGCCACGGTGTGGCTGCAGGTCGCGCCCGACAACCTCGTCGCCCGCCGCCTCTACGAGCGGCAGGGCTTCGAGGTCGTCGCGGCGTACGACTACTGGCGGCCGGGCGCCCCCGACGAGACGGTTCAGCCCTCGTAGCTCTGCAGGGCGCCGCCCTCGTCGGCCAGACGACGCAGGAGCGGCGACAGCTCCCAGTGCTTGTTGCTCTGCGAGTGGGTGCCGCCGAGCTCGGCCGAGTACTTCTCGATGGCGTCGGCCACCTCGGACAGCCCGACGGTGTCGGCCCAGAACATCGGGCCGCCCCGGTAGACGGGCCAGCCATACCCGTTGACCCACACCACGTCGATGTCGCTGCCCCGCTGGGCGATGCCCTCGTCGAGGATCTTCGCCCCCTCGTTGACCATCGGGTAGAGGCAGCGCTCGAGCACCTCCTGATCGGTCACCTCGCGCTGCTCGATGCCCTGGGCGACGGCGAAGTCTCGGATCATCTGCTCGACCTCGGGGTCGGGCGTGGACGCCCGGGTCTCGGGGTCGTAGGTGTAGTAGCCCCTGCCGTTCTTCTGGCCCCGGCGACCGCTCTCGCAGAGGATCTCGCGCACGTTCGACGACGACGAGGTCTCGGCCTTCCAGCCGATGTCGAGGCCGGCGAGGTCGCTCATGGCGAAGGGTCCCATCGGGAGCCCGAAGTCGTAGAGCACCCGGTCGACCTGGGCCGGCGTGGCCCCCTCGAGGATGATCTTGTTGGCCTCGATGCCGCGCTGGAACAGCATCCGGTTGCCGATGAAGCCGTGGCACACCCCGGACAGGGCCGCCGCCTTGCCGATCTTCTTCGAGATCGCCATCGAGGTCGCCAGCACGTCATCGGCGGTGGCGTCACCCCGCACGACCTCGACGAGCTTCATCACGTTGGCGGGGGAGAAGAAGTGGAGGCCGACGACGTCGGCGGGTCGGGAGGTGGCCGACGCGATCTCGTTCAGGTCGAGGGCCGAGGTGTTCGACGCCAGGATCGCGCCGGGCTTGGCGATCTGGTCGAGGTTGGCGAAGATCGTCTTCTTCAGTCCCATGTCCTCGAAGACGGCCTCGATGATCAGGTCGCAGTCGGCGAAGTCGGCCTGCTCGGTCGACCCGGTGATCAGATCCATGCGGGCGTCGACGTCGTCCATGGTGAGCCGTCCGCTCTTGACCGAGCGTTCGTAGTTCTTGCGCACGACGCCGAGGCCCCGCTCGAGCGGCTCGGCGTCGCGCTCGACGATCGTGACCGGGATGCCGACGTTGGCGAAATTCATGGCGATCCCGCCGCCCATCGTGCCGGCGCCGAGCACGCCGACCCGTTCGATCGGCCGGGTCGGGGTGTCACGGGGGAGACCGACGATCTTGTTGGCGGCACGCTCGGCGAAGAAGGCGTAGCGCTGGGCAGCCGACTGAGTGCCGCTCATCAGCTCGCCGAACAGGGTCCGCTCGGTGGCCAAGCCCTCGTCGAAGGGCTGGTCGACGGCGGCCTCGATGCAACGGATGTTGTACTCCGGTGCGAGGAAGCCCCGGGTCTTGCGGGCGATCTTGGCCCGGATCGCGTCGAAGGCGGAGCGGTCGTCGCGATGGGGGAGGAGAAGGTCGTCACGGTCGCGGATGCGGGTGAGCTCCGCGCCCTCGGCGGCCTTGGCGCCGGCGAAGGCGACCGCGCCGGACCGCAGGGCGTCGACACCGGCGCCCTCGACGACGAGGTCGACCAGGCCGGCCGCGAGGGCCTCGTCCGCGCCGATCGGATCCCCCGAGGTCATCATGTCGAGCGCCTTGGGCACCCCGACCACGCGGGGCAGCCGCTGGGTGCCGCCCGCGCCGGGCAGGAGGCCGAGGTTCACCTCCGGGAGGCCGAACTTGGCGTCGGGGAGCGAGACGCGGAAGTGGGCGCACAGGGCGACCTCCAGGCCGCCGCCGAGCGCGGTGCCGTGGATCGCTGCGACCACCGGCTTGGGGTTGGCCTCGATGGCGTCCTGCACCTCCTGCAGCGACGGTCCCTGGGGGGCCGACCCGAACTCGGAGATGTCGGCACCGGCGATGAAGGTCCGGCCGTCGCACACCAACACGATCGCCTCGGCGTCGCTCTCGCCGGCCCGGGTCATGCCGTCGAGCAGGCCCTGGCGCACGTGGTGGCTCAGGGCGTTGACGGGCGGGTTGTCGACGACGACGACGGCGACGCCGCCTTCGCGCTCGAGACGAACGGACGTGGAGAGCTCGATCGGATCGGTCATGGCGCCAGTCAAGCAGCGTGTCACTCATGGGTGAAATCGGTCGCCATGGGCCAGGTGGCTATCGTGACCACGTGGACGAATCCCACCCGGTCGTCGTCTTCGACGGCGTGTGCAACCTGTGCAATGCGGCCGTCGATTTCCTCCTGCGGCACGATCGTTCCGGCTCGTTGCGGTTCGCCAGCGCCCAGGGCGACACCGGGGCGGCCCTGCTCGGGATCGAGCCCGACGGCGACGGGAACGTGCCCGATCCCTCGACGATCGTCGTGGCCATCGAGGGCACGGTGCTCGAGCGGTCGGATGCGGTGTTGGCGCTGGTGCCCTTCCTCGGCTGGCCGTGGAAGGCGGCGCTGATCGGCCGAGCACTGCCGCGGCCGGTGCGCGATCGGCTCTACGACCTCGTGGCCCGCAACCGGTACCGCTGGTTCGGCAAGAAGGAGACGTGCCGGATCCCGACGCCCGACGAGCGGGCCCGCTTCGTCGACACGCCCTGAGGGGAGCCTGAGGGGCGAGCGACCGCAACCGGCGAGCGGCGTCGTTGTGCGGCTGTTGGGCGACCGTCGCTCAAGCTCGGGGCGATTCCGCCCGTAGATCCTTCATGAAGCGCCTCGCTGGAGGTTGTTTCACCCCTGTTCCGGCCGCCGAGTTCCGAGTCGCACGATGCCCCGCCTCCCCCGTCTCCCGATCAAGAAGCCCTCGATGACCACGGCCGCCGCCGTGGTCTCGTTCATCACGGCCGCCGGCGCGATGACCAATGCCGACATCCGCGACAGCGCCCTCGCCTTCCTCGAGCCCGACCCGCCCGCCGTCGTGCCGGTGAGCACCCAGCTGGCGCGCTTCCCGGACGACGGCCTCCATCGCCTGGTCGTCACCCCGGTCGAGGGGAGCGAGCTGCAGCTGTCGAGCGTCGCCGACGACGACGAGCTCGCCCCGGTGCAGTTCGGCCACCCGGCGATCGACGCCGTGGCCCAGCAACGGGTCGTGCAGTCGGTCCGTGCGATCGGCGACGGGTCCTTCGCGGTGGTCACCGCCGACCGCAGCGTCCTCGACCCCGACCTCTTCGAGATCGTGGAGGACGTCCCGATGGTCACCACCGAGGACCCCCACCAGGAGTTCCAGTGGGCGATCGAGAACGACGCCAAGAACCTCCGCCGGGTCGGCACCGGCGGCACCCCGCAGCTCTCCGACGTCGACCTCGACTGGACGATGGCGATGGGCGAGGCCGCCACCGGCGAGAAGGTGATCGTGGCCGTGATCGACAGCGGGATCGACACCTCCCATCCCGACCTCGCCGGCTCGCTGTGGACCAACGACGACGAACGCTGCGGCAACGACGTCGACGACGACGGCAACGGCTACGTCGACGACTGCTGGGGCTGGGACTTCGGCAACAACGACAACAAGCCGTGGGACCAGGTGAACGACCCCCACGGCACCCACGTCGCCGGGATCATCGCCGCCGGCGTGAACGACAAGGGCATCGTCGGCGTCGCACCCCTCGCCACGCTCATGGACCTGAGCGTCGAGCAGCGGAGCAGCTACGGCTCGTCGATCTCGCTCTCCTCGGTGGCCGCCGCGGTGCGCTACGCCACCGACAACGGCGCCCACATCGTCAACCTCTCGCTCGGCACCTCGCCCGGCACCGACCCGGCCGGCGTCGGTGTGCTGGCCGAGGCCATCGACTACGCCGGGCAGCACGGCGTGATCGTGGTCGTGTCCGCCGGCAACAACGGCGTGAACCTCGACTCCACGGCGATCTACCCGGCCAGCTTCGACCGGCCCAACATGGTGGTCGTCGGGGCGTCCGGACCGACCGACGAGCGGTCGTCGTTCTCCAACTACTCGCCCTCGCTGGTCGACATCTTCGCCCCCGGCGAGCTGATCCTGTCGACGACGCCGATGGGCGAGTACCAGTTCATGTCCGGCACGTCCCAGGCCGCCCCGATGGTCAGCGGGGTGCTGGCCCTGGTCCGCTCGAGCGACGACACGCTGTCGCCGTCGGCCGTGGTGCAGCAGGTGCTCGACGGGTCCGAGCCGGTCGAGTCACTGGCCGAGTACGGGGCCGCCGGTGCGCGGGTCAACGCCGCCGCCGCCCTCGGCGTCGTCGGCGCCACCTCGAGCAGCTCGGGCAGCGTTCGGGCACCGAGCCTGTCGATCACGGGGCTCGACATGATCGAGCGGCTCGGCGGCGGGGCCTACGCCATCGACGCCACCATCGGCTTCGACGTGCCGTCCGACGCCTACGACGAGCCGGTGCACTGGGAGCTGTCGATGGTGACCGAGGCCGACGCCGGCCCGGTCGCGCTCCTCGACTACCCGATCCGCCTCGACGGCCTCACCGCCACCACCGGCAGCGAGGGTGCCCTCCGCCTCGCCGAGGCGGACAGTGCGGCCGTGCGGCTGCAGACGACCCTGCCCGAGGGCCGCTATGCCCTGGTCGTCGAAGCGGTGGTCAGTGCCGATCCGACCCAGCGCCTCGGCGATCCCTTCGTCGCCTCGTTCGAGATCGACGGTGCGGCGATCACCGCTGCAGCCATGACGACGTCGAGCAGCTCGGCCACGACCGCCCCGACCACGATGCCGACGACCGAGGTGCCGACGACCGAGGCGCCGACCACCGAGCCTCCCGCCACCGACGATCCCTCGACCGAGGC
>JBPEXC010000445.1:0-14322 GCA_052032035.1 Acidimicrobiales bacterium
GTCGAGGTAGCGGACGATGAGCGGGTCGAGCGCCTCGCCGTCGGGGCCGATCGCCGACACCGAGCGGGCACCTTCGAGCGCGTGGGCCACCGACACCAGCACCGGGCCCGCCCCGGCGTCGACGACGAACGCCGTCGCCCGGCGGCCCGGGCGGCTGGCGCAGTCCTCGATGTCGAGCACCCAGATGGCGTCGCCGGGATCGGCAGATGGTTCCGCCACAGCCCCCGAGGACGATCCGCAACCCGTTGCGAGCGCGGCCGCTGCACCGACGAGTAACGCCATACTGGGCCTCTTCACGGGCCCGAACCTAGCCGGGCCCTCGACGCTGGGGAGCGCGTGCGTTGGCCGTCATCTGGATCGATCGAGCCTTCGGCGACCTCGACGCCCTCGGGCACCGTCTGATCGGCCCGATCGAGGACGACCGCCACCAGGCCGACGGCGCCATCATCGAGCTCGCCGGCGGCACCGCTCCCGGCGAGCGCTGGGCCGGGTGGATGTTCGACCAGGTGCCCGGCCTCCGGGCCGTCGCCCTCACGGGCGGCGACCCCGTCGACGACCGACGCATCGACCTCAGCGAGGCCACCCGTCGCGGCATCGCCGTGATCGGCACCGCCGACGTCGGTGAGGTCGCCCGAGCCGAGCACGCAATCGCCCTGCTGCTCGCGGCGGCGAAGACGCTGCCGCGCCACCAACACCGCTTCCGCACCAACGTCGGTGGGTTCGGTCGGCTCTCGACCGGCGAGGAGCTGGCCGGATCGACGCTGGGTCTCGTCGGCTACGACGCCGTCGCCCGTCGGGTCGCAGCCGTGGCCGCTGCGCTCGGGATGCGGGTGATCGTCCACGACCCGTTCGTGTTCGAGGCGACGACGGCCGAGGGCCACGAGGTGGTCGAATTCGACCAGCTCGTCGCCGAAGCCGATCACGTGTCGCTCCACGTGCCCGCAGCGCCCGACACCGCCTGTCTCTTCGACGGCGACGTGCTGGGCCGCTGCCGCCACGGCATGACGCTGGTGAACATCTCGGCGCCCGTCCTGGTCGACCACGATGCATTGCGCGCCGCCCTCCACGAGGGGCAGGTCGGCAACGCCGGCCTCGACCTCGACCCCACGGTGCTCGGAGCGGATCACCCGCTCGCCAACCGGGACGACGTCGTGCTCACCCCCGGGGTGGCGGGCGCCACCCGGACCACGATGCGGCGCAGCCTGCAGGTGGCGGTCGACCGTGTGGCCGCCGCCCTCGACGGCGACCGACCCCCGGGCCTCCTCAACGGCGACGCGCTCGCCGGGGGCTGGGACGACCTCGAGGCCGAGTAGGGCCACGACCTCCAGCGCAAGCTGGGACCTACCGCGCAAGCGGGGATCTACAGCGCGGGCGGGCGGGGCATGCCGGGGATCGTGTGGAGCACGATCCGGGTGTTGGTCTGACTCACCCGCAACTCCTCCTTGAGGGTGAACAACACCTGTTCGAGATCGGAGACGGTGCGGCACCGGACCCGCAGCTGGTTGTCGAACGTGCCCGACACGTGCATGGCGTCGACCACCTGGGGGATCTCGGTGATCGCTTCGTCGAGCTCGAAGAACGACGAGTCGGGGCCGAGCTGAACGTCGATCACCGCGTCGACGGTGAGCCCGATCGCCTCCGGGTCGAGGACGGCCCGGTAGCCGGTGATGGCCCCTGCCTCCTCGAGCCGTCGCACTCGTTCGGTCGTCGCCGACGCCCCCAGGCCGACCTCGTCGCCGAGAGCGCGCATGGAGATTCGGCCGTCGGTGGCGAGTTTGCCGAGAATTGCCCGGTCGATGACGTCGAGTTCCATGACTTCCACGGTATCGGCCGAGAATTGCCGCTCAGAACCACGGATTCGTCGGCGGGCGATCGATCAGGATGGTCGGATGGCCCTCCTCCTCGGACTCCTCACCGGTCTCGCCCTCGTGGCCCCCGTCGGACCGATCTCCATCGCCCTGGTGGGGGTCGGCGTCGCCGGCGGTCGCCGTCCGGCGATGCGCGCCGCCGGCGGCGTCGCCCTCGCCGACGCCGTCATGGTCACGATCGCGTTCGCCCTCGGTTCGCTGATCCTCACCGCTCCCGAGCGGGTGACCGACGTCGTCGAGGTCGTGCTCGGCATCGTCCTCGTCGCCATCGCCCTGTCGATGATCGGCGAGGCGGACCGCATGGTGCAGACCGCCGGCCGCCTGCAGCGGCCGGCCACGACCCTGTTCACCGCCACCGCCGCCAACCCGTTGACACTCACCGTCTGGGTCGGGGTGGCGGCGGCCGCCCCCTACGCCGGCGACTCGCTGTCGCGCAGCCTCTTCGTCGGCGGGCTGATCGCGGCCAGCGTGCTCTGGCACACCTTCCTGGCGGTGGGTGCCGCGGCGGTCGGCCCGAAGATCCGACCCGCCTGGCTGGCGTGGGGCTCGCGAGTGGCGGGCGTCTTCGTGCTCGGCATCGGCCTGTTCACGATGGTCGGCCCCTTCCGAGGCTGACCATCGGCTCAGTTGCTGATGTCGATCACGCTCAGCTGCTGATGTCGATGACGACCTTGCCGGTGGTCTTGCGTTCGCCGATCTCGGCCAACGCCACCGGGGCGTCTTCGAAGGGGCGGCTGCCCGCCATCATCGGGTCGAGCGTGCCGGTGCCGAACAGCTCGACGATCCGGTCCCAGTTCTGGCGGAGGTGGCCGGGGTCGCGAGCCAGCCAGGCACCCCAGTGGACGCCGACGATCGAGTAGTTCTTCAACAGCGCGTGGTTGGTCGGGGCATCCGCGATCGTGCCGCTGGTGAACCCGATGATCAGGATCCGGCCGTCCCAGGCGACGGTCCGCCGCACCTGCTGGAAGATGTCGCCGCCGACGCACTCGTAGACGACGTCGACGCCGCGCCCGCCGGTCGCCTCCCGGACCGTCTCGACGATGTCGACCTCGCGATAGTCGAAGGCGGCGTCGGCGCCGAGCTCGTAGAGCTTCTTCACCTTCTCGGGGCCGCCGGCCAAGCCGATCACGTTGGCGCCCAGCGCCTTGCCGATCTGGATGGCGGCCGAACCCGCGCCACCGGCGGCGGCGGTGACCAACATCGTCTCGCCGGCCTGGAGGTTGGCCCGGTTCTCGATGGCGAACACGCCGGTGCCGTAGTTGACGACGAAGGCCGCGGCCTGGGCGAAGCTCATGTCGTCGGGGATCGGGAGCAGGGCGTCGGCGGGGGCGCTCACCTTGGCGGCCATGCCACCGCCGCCCATCCACAGCACCCGGTCGCCGACGCTGACGCCGTCGACCCCCGGGCCGACCTCCGACACCGTGCCGGCGATCTCCTGACCGGGGACGAAGGGGAGGGGCGGCTTCACCTGGTAGCCGCCGCGGATCTGCAGGAGGTCGGGGAAGCCGACGCCGACGGCGGCGACGTCGATGATGACGCGCCCGTCGGACACGGCGGGCTCGTCGATGTCGACGATCTCCATCGCTTCGCTGGGTTCTCCGAGGGACGTGACCTGCCAGGCTCGCATGGCGGTCATCCTGCCATCAGCGGCCGTTGTGGGAGAAATGCTGCCAGTCCTTCAGGCTCTCCCAGTCGCCACCCCAACTCCACCCGATGGCGGCGAACGCCTCGACGGCCACCGACTCGGGCCCGATCATGCCGGGCAGGCCCCGCTCGCGGTCGAGGTAGGCGGTCGCCAGCTCGGGCAGGACGAGCTCGCCCCGTCGGTAGGGGTTGAGGAATGGGTTGATGTCGACGGCCAGGCCGTAGGCGTGTTCGGAGAACGAGGTGCCGCCGGTGACCGCTCGACACACGAAGGCCGAGGTGTTGTTGCCGTCGCCGGTCGGCGGGGCGTCGAGGTCGGCGGGGGTGACGATCCGCATCTCCTCGATCGGGAACCGCTCGTCGAACAGCGCCCCGAAGACCTTCACGATGCCGGCGGCGGCATCGGCGTGCACGATCATCTCGCCGGTGTGCACGGCCCCGTCGAAGCCCCAGAACGTCATCGTGAGGTAGCGCAGGTCGGCCGTTTCGACCGGGCAGCCCTCCTCCCAGGTCGACCGGTCGAGCGGCTCGCCCTCCAGGGCCTCGATCGAGGACCGGAACGTCTCGTCGGTCGGCGGCGGCAGCGTGTCGATCGTCGGGAGCCGGCGGTCGACGAGCTCGGGCGGGGTGTCCTGGGCCAGGGCGAAGCCGCTCCCGTCGGTGGTGAGGACACGCTTCCCCAGCCAGTCCGGGCGTGTGAGCGTCGGCGCCTCGCTCGTCGTCGGGGTCGACGTTGTCGGCGCCGTCGTCGCCGTCGATGCCGGGAGCGACGAGGTCGAGCCGGTCGACGTCGCCGCGCCGAGGTCGGTGGGCGGCGGCGTCACCGACTCCGGGTGCGTCGTCGTGCAGGCGCCGATCGCGGCGATGGCGGCGACGGCGAGTGCGACCAAACGGGACCTCGGCACGACGCGAGACCATACTGGCCCGATGCCCCCCACCGATGTCCCCTCGATCGCCAAGGTGTCGTTCGAGGAGCTGATGACGCTCGAGCCCCACGGTCCCGACACCTTCGTCGGGATCGCCCCCCGCTACCCGTGGGGCCGGCTCTTCGGCGGTCAGGTCGTCGCCCAGGCGTTGCGGGCGGCACAGTACACCGTCGACAGCGACTACTCGGTCCACTCCCTGCACGCCTACTTCATCCGCGGGGGCACCTCCGCCGAGCCCGTGCGCTTCGAGGTCGACCGGATCCGCAACGGACGCTCGTTCCTCACCCGGCGCGTGGTCGCTCGCCAGTCGAACGGCGCCATCCTCAACATGTCGGCCAGCTTCCAGATGGAGGAGGAGGCGCCGGACGTCGCCGCCGTCGAACCGCCGACCGACCTCGCCCTCCCCGACGACCTGCCCGACGAGGGCTGGGGACGCATGCTGGGTCGTCGCCGTGCCCATCGCGAGTTCGGCCGGGAGTCGATGTGGCTTCGCCTCCTCGAGGACCTGCCCAACGACCCGGAACTCCGGGCCTGCGGGTTCGCCTTCATCTCCGACGCAGCCCCGACCGGCGCCGTCCGGGCCACCCACCCCCGCCAGTTCTCGAGCCGGGAGGAGGCGATGAAGCACTTCATCGGCGCCTCCCTCGACCACTCGATCTACTTCCAGCGGCCGGTCGACCCCACCGAGTGGATCCTGGTCGACACGACCTGCACCGGCATGGTCGGCGCCCGCGGGCTCTCGATCGGCAACGTCTTCGACTCGAGCGGGCACGCGGTCGCCAACATCGTGCAGGAGGTGCTGTTGCGCGAGCGTCGCCCGAGCTGACCGGGCGGGCGGACGCCAGTGTGCGACCAGTGAGCAATCTCAAGCGGTGCCGGAACCTGCCGATAGGAGGGGGTTCACCGACACAGGGAGCCGCATGGTTTTTCGTCGTTCGTCCGACGTGCCCACCGCCGGCACGGGAAGCCCCAATTCAGCGGCCGAGGTCAACGTCGACGGGCTGACCGGGCTGGCGGATCGGTGGCAGCTCGAGATCTGGCTGGGCCAGCACATCGCTCGCGCCCGCCGCACGAGCGACCGGTTCGCCGTGTTCCTGATCTCGGTGTCGAACCTGGGCGAGATCAACTCCGGCTACGGCAGCGCCGTCGGCGACGACGTGCTGCAGGCGATGGGCGAGTCGATCGTCAACGCCGTCGGCGCTCGCGGGCAGGTCGCCCGTTACCTCGGCGGCGAGTTCGCCGTGATCTGGCCGGGCGTGTTCGGCGCCGACGACGCTCGCCGAGCGGCGCTCGACATCGTGTCGATGCTGCCCCAGCAGGTGACCTTCGAGAGCTTCGTCGTACCCCTCGAGACCGTGGTCGCCGGCGTGCTCAGCGACCACGACTCCAACGAGCGGCTGCTGATGGTCGACGCCGAGGCCACGCTGCACGGCGCCCGCGAGGAGAAGCCGCGTCGCAAGCTCGTGATCCGCGACGAGTCGTTCGGCAACCGCACCCCCGAGGTGTTGGCCGTGCGGCTGCAGCGCGCGTTCGACAACGACGAGTTCCGCCTCTACTACCAGCCGATCGTGTCGCTCCACGCCCGCAAGGGGCCGGAGCCGGCGATCGTCGGGTTCGAGGCGATGCTGCGGTGGCTGTCGCCCGACCACACCGTCGACGGCGCCGAGCTGATCGCCCCCGGAGCGTTCCTCGACGCCCTCCGGGCGTCACCGATCGTCGTGCCGCTCCACGCCTGGGTGCTGCGCGAGAGCGTGCGTCAGGTCGGGCTGTGGAACCGACACACGTCGGCCACCATGTTCAGCGCCACCAACCTCGACCCGACGTTCGTGCGCGATCACCGCTTCGTCGACGTCGTCCTCCAGACGATCGCCGAGACGGGCGTGCGGCCCAACCAGGTCGTCCTCGACATCAACGGTCACACCGCCGGTCCCCACATCAACTCGATGTGGCCGTCGCTGCAGACCCTCAAGGCCGAGGGCGTCGGCATCGCCCTGGAGGACTTCGGTGTGGGCTTCGCGTCGCCGGACCTCCTGCGACGCTGCCGCTTCGACGTGATCCGCCTGCCGCGGGTCCTCGTCGGCGGCCTCGGGCTCGCCGAGGAGGACCGGGTGATCGTGAAGTCGCTGATCGACCTCGCCCACTCGCTGGGGTGCTCGGTGATCGCCGAGGGCGTCGAGACCGAGAACCAGGCCCGGATCCTCAAGGCGCTCGGCTGCGACCTGGCCCAGGGCTTCGTGTTCGCGAAGGCGGAGGCGGGCGACACGATCGATCGCGACTTCGACGGGCTGCTCGACCGCACGAAGTCCCTCGTCGTCGATCTCTGATCCGCCGGGCTGGCCCCGGCGAACAGCTCGGCGAGCCAGGGCGAACGGGTCAGCGAGCCCGGGCGAGCGCCCGGCGGGCGGCGTCGGCCACGCCGGCGGCGTCGAGCCCGAGTTCGGCGAGGATCACGTCGGGCTTGGCGTGGGGCAGGTAGCGGGTCGGCACGCCCAGCACCTCGACCTCGACCGGCGCAGCGGCGAGCTCCATGCTGATCCGCGACCCGATCCCGCCATCGGCCAGGCCGTCCTCGATCGTGACGACCGCCCGATGGGAGCGAGCATCGTCGAGCATCGTCTCGTCGAGCGGCTTGACGCAGCGCGGATCCCAGACGGTGGCGTCGATGCCCTCGGCGGCGAGTAGGTCGGCGGCCTCGGTCGCCGCCGCCAGCATCTTGCCGACCCCGATCAGGCACACCTGCTTCGCCCCGGCGTCGGAACCCGCCGAGCGGACGAGGCGAGCGGCCAGCCCGGACCCGACCTCGGCGTCGTCGACCGACGGTGCCGGGGTCTTCGGCCAGCGCAGGAGGACCGGACCGTCGGTGATGTCGTAGGCGTCGCGCAGCATCTGCTGCAGCTCCTGGTAGGACGACGGGCAGAAGATCGTCATGTTGGGGATCTTCGAGCACAACACCAGGTCGAAGATGCCGTGGTGTGAGGCCCCGTCGTTGCCGGTGATGCCGGCCCGGTCGAGGCAGAAGATCACCGGCTGGCCGTGGAGGCCGACGTCGAGGTTGGCCTGGTCGATCGCCCGGGTGAGGAACGTCGAGTAGAGGGCGACGACGGGGCGCAGTCCGCCCATCGCCATGCCGGCGGCCGCGGTCACGGCGTGCTGCTCGGCGATGCCGACGTCGAAACACCGATCGGCGAATCGCTCCTTGAACGGCAGCAGGCCGGTCGAGTCCGGCATGGCGGCGGTGATCGCCACCACGTCACGGTGCTCCTCGGCCAGCTTGACCAGGGCGTCGGTGAACGCCTCGGTGTAGCTGCCCGGCTTCACGCCGCCCATGTCGTGCAGGTTCTTGATCGGATCGTTCTCGGCCGGGGCGTAGCCACGCCCCTTGGTCGTCATCACGTGGAGCACGACCGGGCCGTCGAAGCCCTCGGCGTTGGCCAGGGCGGTCTCGAGCTCGTCGATGTCGTGGCCGTCGAAGGGGCCCATGTACCGCACGCCGAGGGGCTCGAAGAACGCCTGCGGCTCGAGCGCCTCGCGGATCGCCGCCTTCGACGAACGGATGCCGAGCGTCGACAACTCACCGATCACCGGCAGCTTCGACACGACCTCCTCGAGCCGCCGCTGTCGCTCCATGTAGACCGGATTCGAGCGGATCTTCACCAGGCTCTCGCTGAGCAGCGAGACCGTCGGCGCATAGGAGCGGCCGTTGTCGTTGAGGATCACGGTGACGTTGGAACGGGAGTGGCCGAGGTTGTTGAGGCCCTCGTACGCCATGCCGCCCGTCATCGACCCGTCGCCGAGCACCGCCACGATCCGGCGGTCGTGCTCACCCGTCGCCGCGAACGCCGTGGCGAGGCCGTGGGCGTAGCCGAGCACGGTCGAGGCGTGGGAGTTCTCGATCCAGTCGTGATCCGACTCGCTGCGGCTCGGATAGCCCGAGAGGCCGTTCTGCTGGCGCAGCTGATCGAACCCGCCCAGGCGGCCGGTCAACAGCTTGTGGGGGTAGGTCTGGTGGCCGGTGTCCCACAGCAGCACGTCGTGCGGCGACGACAGCGAGCGGTGGAGGGCGACCGTCAGCTCGACGGCCCCCAGGTTCGATCCGAGGTGACCGTCGCCGAGCTCGTTGACCGTGTCGATGATGACGGTGCGGATCTCGGCGCACAGCTGATCGAGCTGGCGGTCGTCGAGATCTCGCAGGTCGGAGGGCGAGGTGATGGAGGACAGGATCATGGAAACCGAGGGCAGGGCGTTGGCTTGACGATGGGACACGGTAGCCCAGCGGCGCGAGCCGTCCTCGGTCGGGCGGGATCGGTACCCTGGTGAGGTGTCCACGACTCCTCCGTCCACCGCCCCCTCGTCGTCCGAGGCGCTCCTCGACGACGGGGTGATCGCCCGCCTCCTCGACGCCGCCCTGGCCGACGGGGCCGACTTCGCCGAGGTGTTCGCCGAGGACGTCAGTCGTTCGGGGGTCAGCCTCGACGACGGCCGGGTCGAGAACCTGTCGTCGTCGCGGGACCGGGGCGTCGGGATCCGGGTGATCACGGGCGACACCACCGGCTTCGCCCACACCGCCGACCTGTCCGAGGCGTCGCTGCTCGACGCCGCCCGCACCGCCGCCGCAGCCGCCGGCCCCGGCGACGGGCCGCGCTCGGCCACCGTCGGTGAGCGGGTCGAGCGGGGCACGCCGCCCGCCGTCGATCCGTCGTCGATCGACAAGACCACCAAGGTCGCCCTCGTGCAGGAGGCCGATCGGGCGGCGCGAGCTCACGACGAGGCGATCACCCAGGTGTCGGCCCGCTACGCCGACAACCGGCGCCGCATCCTGATCGCCAACTCCGACGGCGTGTTCGTCACCGACGACCAGACCCGCACCAACTTCGCCGTCACCGCCGTCGCCTCGGGCGACGTCGGCCTCCAGACCGGCTACGAGTCGGTCGGGCTGTCGATGGGCTTCGAGCTCTTCGACCGCTACGACGTCACCCAGCTCGCCACCACGGCCGCCGAGCGGGCGATCACCAAGCTGTCGGCTGCACCGGCGCCCTCGGGCACCCACGTGGTGGTGATCGGCCCCGGCTCGGGCGGGGTGCTGTTCCACGAGGCCTGCGGCCACGGCCTCGAGGCCGACCTGGTCAACAAGGGCGCCTCGGTGTTCGCCGGCAAGGTCGGACAGCAGGTGGCGTCGCCCCTGGTCACCCTGATCGACGACGGCACGATGCCGGGGGAGTGGGGGCACTACGAGGTCGACGACGAGGGCAACCCCGCCACCCGCAACGTGTTGATCGAGAACGGCGTCCTCAAGGACTACCTCTGGGACCACCGCCAGGCCCGACGCGACGCTCGCCGCAGCTCGGGCAACGGTCGTCGCCAGTCGTATCGCCACCTGCCGATGGTGCGGATGACCAACACCTACCTGGCCGGCGGCGACGCCACCCCCGAGGAGATCATCGGCGGTGTCGACAAGGGTGTCTACGTCGCCAAGCTCGGCGGCGGGCAGGTCAACACCGCCTCGGGCGACTTCGTGTTCGGCATGACCGAGGCCTACCTGATCGAGAACGGCCAGATCACGACGCCGTTGCGCGAGGGCCAGCTGATCGGCAACGGACCCAAGGTGCTCCGCCAGATCGAGGCCGTGGGCAACGACTTCGAGATGGGTCCGCCCGGCACGTGCGGCAAGGACGGCCAGGGCGTGCCCGTCGGCGACGGGGTCCCGACGCTGCGGGTGGCCGAGCTGACGATCGGCGGGACCGCGGCATGACGTCGGTCGACTCCCTGCTCGACATCGCCCGGGGCCTCGTCGCTCGGGCCGAACCGGGTGAACAGCTCGAGGTTGCGTGCTCCGAGGGCGAATCGACCGCGGTGCGGGTCTACGGGGGCGAGGTCGAGTCGTTCACCTCGGCCCGCAACCGAGGGATCGGCGTGCGGGTGATCCGCGACGGGCGGGAGGGCTTCGCCTCCGCCGGTTCGCTCGACCCCGACGTGGTGGCCCAGACCCTCGCCGACGCCCGCGACAACGCCGGCTTCGCCGAGGCCGACCCCCACGCCGGGGTCGCCGAGCCCGACGGCGTGGCGGCCGTCGACATCGACCTGTGGCGCGAGTCGGTCACCCGCCTCGATGCCCAGACCAAGATCCAGACCGCCATCGACCTCGAGGCGCGGGTCAAGGCCGCCGATCCTCGGATCAGCGGCGTCCGCACGGCGACGTTCGGCGACAACGCGAGCGCGTTCGCCCTGGCCAGCACGTCGGGCATCGAGTCGGGCGGCCGCTCGACGTCGGTGTCGTGTGGCGTCCAGGCCCTCGCCCCCGACGGCGAACGCACGCAGATCGGCTACGGCGGCGACGCCGCCCGCGAGTACGACGACCTCGATTTCGACGCCCTGATCGAGCGGGCCGTGTCGCAGACCGTCGACCTGATCGGCGCGACCAAGCCACCGACGGCGACGGTGTCGCTCGTCCTCGACCCCCGCCAGGCCGCCACCGTGCTCGGACTGGTCGCCGGCACCCTCACGGGCGACCGGGTGATCAAGGGGCGGACGCCGTTCATCGGACGCGAGGGCGAGGCGATCGCGTCGCCGCTGCTGACGATGGTCGACGACCCGACCGACCCGGCCTCGCTCGGCGCCGACGACTACGACGGCGAAGGGCTCGCCTGTCGCCGCAACCCGCTGGTGACGGCCGGGGTGCTCGACGGCTTCCTCCACGACGCCTACACCGGTCGCCGCACCGGGCTCGGTTCGACGGGCTCGGCCCTGCGTTCGACCCGTGGTCTCCCGTCGCCGGGGGTGCACGCGCTGGCCGTGGCGCCTGGGACCGGCGGCGATCTGGCGGCGATGATCGCCGGGGTCGACCTCGGCGTACTCGTGTTCGGCCTCGCGGGTCTCCACTCGGGCGTCAACGCCGTGTCGGGCGACTTCTCGGTCGGCGTCGAGGGCCGCATGATCCGCAACGGCGAGCTGGCCGAGCCGATCAGCGAGTGCACGGTGTCGTCGACGCTGCAGCGTCTGCTGCTCGGGATCACCGCCGTCGGCAGCGACCTGACCCACCTCCCGTCCGGGGTGTCGACCCCCAGCGTCACCATCGGTGACGTCATGCTCTCCGGCCAGAGCTGAGGCGGGCCGCGAGGTCTCAATCCGCGGCGGCCTGGGCCGATAGGACCGTGTGCCGCCGCTTTCCCCCCAACAGGGGAATCCCTTCAGTGACGAGATTGCCGAGTCCCTCCTCGACGAGGTGTGGGCCCGCAGTCACGCGCGCCTGGAGCGGCGGCTGACCAAGCTCGAGTCGATCGTGTCGGCGCTGTTCGACCGCACGCTCGAGCCCACCGAGATCCTCGAGGCGATCGCCCTGGCCGACGAGGTGGCGGTGAAGCTCTCGGTGCTCGGATTCTCCGGCGCCGGCGAACTGATCAGGCGGCTCGGCACGCTCCTGGTCGACCCGCAGCTGGGTCTTCCGCACGCCATCTCGATGGCGTCGATCTTCGACGACACCCGGACAGCGGTGGCGACGACGCTGGGCGAACTCCGATTGGTGAAGCCCACGGGCTTCCGCCTCAAGGTGGTCGGCGCGGTCTCGGAGACCGTCGACCAACTCATCTGGCTCGGCGCGGCCCAGGGCTTGCGCGTGGAGCACGACATCGACGGCCTCCAGGCCGACCCCGAGCCCGTGAACGGGGCGGGGTCGGATGACGACGGGGTCGGCGGCACCGAACCCGGCGCCATCGAGCCGGTGGGCGCGGTCGCGGTCGTGATCGACGACCCCGACCTGGGCCGCAGCCGGGCCGTCATCCGCGGCATTCGCGAGACCCATCCGACGCCGCCGATCGTCCTGATCGCCCCGACCCGCGCCGTCTCGCACCGGGCTCGGGTCGTCGAGTGGGTCGACACGATCCTCGACCGCCAGACCCCGCCGCTCGAGGTGATCACCGAACTCCGGGCCGCCGTGATGCGCAGCACGCTGCCGCGCTCGGTGAGCGTGCTCGGCGTCGGTTCCGACTGGCTCGCCGAACACCTCAACGACCGAGGGCTCGACGTGGCGATCGAGGACTCGGTCGACGACCTGTTCGAGTCGCTGCGGTCGAAGCGAAGCCGGGCGGCCGTGCTGACGCCCGACCTCGGCCCCCACCGACCGATCGAGATCCTCCGCATGATCCGGTCCGACCGGGAGCTGCGGTCGACCGTCGTGGTCATGATCGAGCCGCGCGAGGACGCCGGCCGGATCCATCTGCTGCGCCGCGAGGGCGTCGACGACGTCGTGGCCAACACCGTCGACCTCGACGACCTCGCCGTGCTGCTCAAGTCGCGCCTCGTCCGGCGCGCCCTGCAGGAACCCCTCGAACACCACGAGGGCACCGTCGGCGCCGTCGCCTGGAACACCGCCGTGGTGCTGATGGAGCGCATGATCACCGTGTCGTTCCGACGCCACACCCCGGTCGGCATCGCGGTGCTCGAGTTCGACGTCGACGACGACGACCTGACCAACGGCGACCTCGATCAGACGATGGCGAGTGAGTTCCGGCGGGAGGACATCTTCGCCCGCTACGACGAGCGCCACGTCGTCGTCGCCCTCCAGGGCGTCGACCGCAACACGATCATCCGACGGATGCAGGACATCCACCAGAAGTTCTCGCTGTCCGAGCGGCGTGGACGGGCGGCGTGCGTGCAGTTCCCGGTCGACGGTCGTTCGCTCGACGAGTTGCTCGAGAACGCGGCCGACACCCTGAAGCACGCCAACCGCGACGGCGCGCCCGTCGTGCTCGGCCACGACTGGGAGCCGCCCAGCGCCCGCGCCGCCGACGTCGTGCTCGTCGACCCCGACCTCACCCTCGGCTCGGTGCTCGTCTCGACCCTCGAGCGCCGCGGTCTGTCGATCGAGCAGCAGCCCGACGCCCTCGACGCGCTGGCCGACCTGACCGGTGCCTCGTCGAAGTCGCTGCCGAGCGTCGTGCTCCTCGAGCTCGACCTGATCGGCATCGACGGCCTCCAGTTCCTGCGCCAGCTCCGCTCGGCCGGGGTGCTCGAGCGGGTGAAGGTCATCGTGCTGTCGGCCCGATCGGGCGAGTCGGACCTGCGCCTCGCGTTCGAACTCGGGGCCGACGACTACGTCCCCAAACCGTTCAGCACCCCGCTGTTGCTCCATCGTCTCAACCGCGCCCTGAGCGCCCGTTCGACGTGAGCAGGTTCCAGATCTTCCTCGTCGCCTGGGCGCTGAGCCTCGGGCTGGCCGTGTTCTACATCGTGTGGGGCTCGATCAACGACGTCGCCCAGACGGTGGTGGCCCGGCGTCGCCGCCGGGTGCTCGACGTGTTGAGCGTCGTCCTGTTCGAGTCGGACGACGACGCCGCTCGCGTCCACGAGCAGGCGATGCAGATGCCCCGACGTGAGCTCCTCGCCGTCGTCCAGAGTCTGGCCGTCGACCTCAACGGTCAGGCCCGCGATCGGCTGCAGCACCTCGTGCGCGCCCTCGGCCTGGAGCGCTTCATCCGCCGCCGGGCCCGCAGCCGACGCTGGCGGCTCCGCGTGCAGGCGGCCCAGCTCCAGTACCTGGTCGACCATCCCGATTTCGATCGCGAGCGACTCCTCTCCGACAAACACCACGTCGTCCGGGCCCGAGCCGCCGAGAGCCTGACGGCCGCCCAGGCATCGGAACACGTCGACCTGCTGGTCAAGCTCCTGCGCGACGACTCGGTCGCGGTGCGCCTCGCCGTGCAGCAGAAGCTCCTCGAGGTCGGCTCGCGGGCCGTGCCGGTGTTGCTCGACGAACTCCACGGCGAACGACACGTCCTCGAAGTGCTCGAGGTGGCGGCCAACCTCGCCGACCCCCGCCTGGTCGAGGCGCTGATCGGTCACACCCGATCGGACGACGCCGAGGTGCGGGCGACGGCGGCGAGAGCCCTCGG
>JBPEXC010000446.1:0-2035 GCA_052032035.1 Acidimicrobiales bacterium
CCGCCGCGTCGGCGGCCGCTGCGGAGGCCGTCGACAGGTTCTCGACGAACCGCTCGGCGGCCTCCAGGGTCGTCCACTCGCGTTCGGTCGCCAGCTGCTCCTGCGAGGCGTCGTCGAGGTCGGCGGTGGCGAGTTCGGTGGTGACGACCACCTCGGGGTCCCACCACAGCACCCCGCCGGGGCGGCCGTTGGCGATCACGACCGTGCCGTCCTCGTCGGTCGCGAACCAGGCGCTGCGGGCATACCAACGCGATCCGAAGACCACGCCGAGCAGGGCGACGACGGTGACCGCGGCGACCGCGGCGGGCAGTGCGCGCCGGGCGGGAGCGTCGGGGTCGGGTGCGTCGACCACCGCAGGCGCCGGCGGCTGGTCGGGGGACGAGGCGGCGTCGAGATCGACGATGTCGGGCATCGCCGGGCCCCGGGAGGCCTGGAACAGCTCGCCGGTCGGCGACGACTCCGACGCAGAACCGGGGGCCGGATCGGCCATCGGATCGGCCTCGACGGCGGACGGGCGCTCGGCGGGCGACGGTGCCGCCACCGGCGCGATCTCGGCGGTGGCCTCCCCGGTCGTCTCGGTGCGGACGCCGGCGACGGCGGCCGCCGGTTCCGGGCGGTTGCCGTCGACGTCGAAGATGTCGGCCAGGCAGACGGTGACGTTGTCGCGCCCGCCGGCCTCGACCGCGCCCGCCACCAACCGGTCGACGGCCTCGTCGACGCCGGGCGTCGTGTCGAGGATCGAGACGATCTCGGCCTCGCTGAGTTCGTTGGTCAAGCCGTCGCTGGCGAGCAGGAACCGGTCGCCGGGCTCGGCGGAGAGGACGAACACGTCGACGTCGACCCGCTCCCCCATCCCGAGGACGCGGGTGACGATGTTGCGCTGCGGGTGCTCCTTGGCCTCCTCGGCGGTGAGCCGGCCGGTGCGGACCAGGTCCTCGACGAGGGAGTGGTCGATGGTGACCTGCACCAGTTCGCCCCGGCGGTAGCGGTAGGCGCGGGAGTCGCCGACGTTGACGATGCGGACCTCGGCGGCCTCGTCGTCGACGACGGCGGCCACGAGCGTGGTGCCCATGCCCCGCAGCGACGGGTCGGCGGCTTCGGTGAAGACGGCGGTGTTGGCCGCTTCGGCGGCGGCGACGAGGCGGTCGACGTCGAGGAGGCCCCGGTGCCCGGACAGTTCCCCGACGGCGGCGGCCGACGCTCGTTCACCGCCGACGTGGCCGCCCATGCCGTCGGCGACGGCGAGGAGTTCGCCGGTGGTGAGGAAGCGGTCCTCGTTGATGTCGCGCACCCGGCCGACGTGGGAGCCGGCGGCGATGTGGTGTCTGATCGGTTCGCGCTGCTCGCTCATCGGAACTCCATCACGATGGAGCCGACCTGGAGGCGGTCGCCGGCGTGGGCGACGACGGGCACGGTCACGCGCTGGCGGTTGAGGTAGGTGCCGTTGGTCGAACCGAGGTCCTCGACGAGGAGGCCGCTCTCACCGGGCAGGACCCGGGCGTGGACCTGGCTGATGTAGGTGTCGTCGAGGGTGATCTCGCAGCCGGCGGCGCGACCGATCGACTGGGGGCCGCCGAGGGGGAAGGAGCGGCCGGCGAGGTCGTCGGGCTCGACCACGACGAGGACGCTGGCGGCCATCGGCGGGGCCGGCGGGCCGGGGGGCGCCGCTCCGGCGGGCACCGGCGCCGGTGCTGCCTGCTTGGCGACGGCGGCCTTGCGGCCCCGACGTCGGCCGTCGGTCGTGGCGGTCGTGGCCCACGTCGCCTGCAGGACGCGGAAGAAGAAGAGGTAGAGCAGTGCGAGGAGGCACCAGCGCAGGAGCGTGAGCAAAGGTTCGGCCACGGTGCGAACACAGTACCGACCCCCGACCCCCGGGTGGTGGGCACCCGCCGGTCAGCCGATCGAGTAGCGGAGCCGGGCGGGTCCGATCCTGATCTCGTCGCCGTCGAGGAGGAGGCGACGGGCGATCGGGCGATCGCCGACCTGCACGCCGTTGGTGGAGCCGAGGTCGACGAGGAGGTAGCTGTCGCCGGAG
>JBPEXC010000447.1:0-2188 GCA_052032035.1 Acidimicrobiales bacterium
CCGGCTTGTAGATCCCGACGCCCATGAAGCAGTTGCGCGGCTCGAGGTGGAGGTAGAAGCCGGGGGCGTGCACGTCCTTGGCCCGCTCGTGGCGGAAGTGCATCCCGGTGTTGGTCTTGTAGGGGGTCTTGTCCTTCGAGAAGCGGGTGTCGCGATGGATGCGGAACAGCGAACCGCCGTTGACCCTGGCGTTCGCCTCGAAGTGGGGACTGATCGTGTGCAGGCGAGGGCGGAAGGCCTCGATGAAGTCGAGGGCCGGCTCCTTGACGTGGGTGTCGTAGTCGTGGCGGTGGGCGTCGAACCACGCCTTGTCGTTGTCGGCGGCCAGCCCGCGCAGGAAGCCGAACAGGGCGGGGGTGAAGCGTGGCGCCGGATCACTCATCGGCTGCGAGCGTAGTTGCGCCGAGACGGGGGACGGGGCGGCGTAGGCTCGGAGCGTGGATCAGCTACGTCCTGCCGGGTCCGGCGCCGCTGCCGAGGCCGTCGCCTTCGTCCGGGCCGTGGAGCCGAGCGCCTCGCTCGTCGTGGCCGCCGACGTCGGCGTGCCGGGCGACTGGCCGGCACCGGTGGCGGCCGTCGACGACACGTTGGGCCACGCGCTCGGCTGGACCTGCGAGGTGCGGGCCGACGACGTCGTCATCCTGAACCCGCTCGGCGAGGGCTGGCTCCGGGCGCCGAGGCCGGACCTCGGCGCCGACTGGCTCGACCCGGTGCGCCACACCGCGAGTGCGGCGGTGTACCTCTTCGCTCCCCACCCCGACGGGCCGCTCGCCGGCCTGGCAGCGGCCGCTGCCGACGGGGAGCTGCGGGCCGCCACGGTCCGTACCGCGGTGGCCGACGCCGCCACCCCCGACGTCGGGCGCAACGACCCGTGCCCGTGCGGCTCGGGGAAGAAGTTCAAGCGCTGCTGCGGCTGAGCCTTCAGCGGCGACCGTCGCGCTCCCCGGTCGAGGTGGCGTGGCCGTGGCGACCGCCGTCGTGGTCGTCCCACCAGTCGCCGCCCTCGACGGCCAGGGCGATCGCCCCGCCGGCGAGCATCGAGAGGGCACCGAACCCGGCGACCGCAGCCCCGAGGGCGAGGCGGCGCGGCCAGCGACGGTCGTCGGACGCGGTCGGCGTCGGATCGATCGGCGCCGACGGTGGCGCCCAGCTCGGGTCGGGTTGGCCGTCGGCCGCCGGGCTCCCGGCCGTCGGGCTCCCGGGCTCGGTGGTTTCCGGACCGGCGGTGCTCTCGGTGGCTTCGGGACCGTCGTCGGTCTCGGTGGCTTCCGGGGCGTCGGTCGGCTGACCGTCGATCGGGTCGTGTTCGTCGCTCATGGCGAGCAGGCTGTCGTCGTCACCTCAGCGCGAGCCCCGACCCGGCTGGGAGTTCGCCGAGAGTCCGGCAGCGCTCAGCGGCGGCGCGACGAGTGGGTCTCGGTGACGATCCCGCCCCGAGCGTGCTGGGTGACCACGACGTCGACCGAGACCGGGGCGACGGTCTCCCAGACCTCGTCGGCGATGTCGACGGCGAGCTGCTCGGCGAAGACCGACCGATTGCGGAACCCCCAGAGGAACAGCTTCAGCGACTTCGACTCGATGCAGCGATCGGCGGGGACGTAGTCGAGGCGGATCGACGAGATGTCGGGCTGGCCGGTGACCGGACACAGCGAGGTGACCTCGTCGGTGGTGAACACCACCCGGTCGCAGCCGCGAGGGGCCGGGAAGGTCTCGACGTGGTCGACCGGGCCGTTCGTGGCACGGCCGAGGAGGGTGAGGTCGTCGGTCATGGCGGGAAAGCCTACGGGCCGTCCTCGGGGACCGAGACGTCGATCGCCCACAGCTCGCCGTCGGCGGGGCGCCGGTCCGCCACGCTCGTGGCGAACGCGACCACGTCGGGGTGGCCGGCGGCCTCGATCGCCGCGACGTAGTGGCGCTGGTGGTGCCCGAAGTCGTCCTCACCGCCGTCGAAGTGCACCACGCGATGGGTCGGGGGCCGGGAGGTCGGGGCGGTCCCGCCGGGCCACAGTCGGCCCGGGAGCCGACGGACCCAGGCCTCGATCGACGCAACGAGGTCGTGCTCGTTGCGCAGCACCAACACCTCGATGTCGGCGGGGATGCCCGGGAGCTGGGGTTCGGAGTCGTAGCCGGCGAGGAGGGCGTGGGTGATCGCCACCGAGTCGGGGCCGAATCGGGGGTCTGCGGCGAG
>JBPEXC010000448.1:0-8345 GCA_052032035.1 Acidimicrobiales bacterium
GTGAGGCGAACCGCCAACCGTCCGGCGTCCGCACGTAGGTGTCCAGGTAGTGCCCGGCCATGGTGTGGGGCCCGCCGGTGGCCAGGCGGTTGAACTCGAGCAGTTCCACTCGCCCGCTGGCGCGGTCGACGGCCCCGGGGTCGTCGTCGAAGGTGAACACGGTCGACAGGTAGAGCTGGACCACCCGGTCGTACTTCGCGATCGCCGTCGACCACAGGTCGACGATCGCGTCGCGCCCGACGACGTGGCGATCGGGGCCGAGCTCCCACACGGCATCCTCGGCCCAGGTCGCACCCCAGCGCTGCGGGTCGCGGGCCCGAACCGCGTCGGCGTACTCGAGGTTGAGGGCCCGCAGGGCGTCGGCGTCGGTCATCATCGCTCGAGGCTCCCGGCATCGTCGTCGAGTTCGGCGAGCAGGGCGCGGGTCGCCCCCGCCGCCAGGGTCGCCGCCTCGGTGGCGTCGGCCTCCCAGAGTGCGGTCGAGCAGACCTCCAGGGCGAGCGGTGCGGTCGTGCCGGTCGCGCGCAGGGTGCGCAGGAAGTCGAGGCACTCGAAGGTGCCGGCACCGGGCAGCAGTCGGTTGGCGAGGCAGTCGGTCTTGTAGTCGTCGCCGACCTGTCCGGGGCCGCCGTCGTTCAGCTGGATCGAGGTGACGAGGCGGCCGGGCAGGTCGGCCAGGGCGGCCTCGTCGTTCCCTCCCCGCCGGTGGTGCCAGATGTCGACGCACAGACCGAGGTTCGACGCCCCGGTCGCCTCGACCATCGATCGGGCCTCGGCCAGGGTGTCGATGTTGGTGAAGGGCAGCCACTCGACGCTGGCGACCAGGCCGAGCCGACCGAGCCGATCGGCCAACCGGCCCAGCGCATCGACGGCCGCGGCCCGTTCCCCCGGATAGGGGCCGATCACCTGGACGTTGTGCACCCCGACCTCGTCGGCGAGTCGGCCGATCAGTGTCTCGTCGGTGGCGCATGCCTCCGCCCCCTCGGAGCGCGACGGGTCGGCCCAGCCCCGCACGGCCTCGACGTCGGCCAGGGCGAGGCCACGATCGTCGAGCGCTCGGGCCAGCCGGCCCAGGGTCCAGCCCTCGTCGAGGACCCGCCGGACCTCGCCGAGGTAGAGGCCCACGCCGACGAACCCGGCGGCGGCCGCGGCGTCGAGGCGGCCTTCGAGGTCGCCGTGACGGGGCCGACTGAAGTGCGACCAGACGAGGTCGCCCCAGGCGAGACCGTGGGGGTCACGCTCCGTGGTCACGGCGTGGGCTCGGTCGTGGGCTCAGTCGTCACTGATCCGGTGGTGGGTCAGCTTCGGGCCGCCGATCCAGCCGCAGAGTTGCGGATCGGCCTCGTAGATCTCGCCCGAGATCCACTCCCCCCGTTGGGTGAACAGCCCGCTGCGACCACCCTTCGACACCCGTACGTTGCCGTCGCCGTCCTGCTCGTAGAGAGCGCGCGAGAACGGGTGGACCATGCCGAGCATCAGACGTCCTCCCCGATCCACTCGGCGAGGGTCTGCTGGAGCCAACGAACCTTGGCCTCCTGGTAGCTGGCGAGGGTCACGCCCGGCTTCGCCGCCGCCTTCAGCCCCTTGTGGACCATGGGCATGTTGAACGAGTCCTGCTGGAACACCTTGGCCAACATGCCCAGCTCGGGCGCCGCGGTCCAATCGTCGTCGGGCCCGAGATGGGTGGTCGGGGCGGGCGGCGGCCGCTCGCCCTCGAAGGGGCTGAGGAGGAACACCTCCATGATCGCCGACTCGTGGTCGTCGCCGTTCGGGCGGAATCGATAGCAGATCCGGTTGAAGGCGCCCCACGGATGGAAGTTCGGGAACAGGGTGTAGTCGATGTTGTCGATGAACTCGGCGTCGGACCAGGTGTCGACGAGATCGCCGACGACCGGCCGCCAGCGTTCCCGGGCCGCCGCCGCCGAGGCGGTCCGAGCGTCGGGATGGTCGCCGAGGTCGACGAAACTCTCCTCGTCCTCCCGGATGTCGAGCATGTAGCGCAGGATGTCCTGCTCGGTCGGTTGCCACCCGAGCAGCGGGCTCGCCGTGCCGCCGGCCGTGATCACCCGGGCGAAGTTGTCCCACACGTCGACCTGGGAGTTGACGTCGCCGAGGTAGCCGGCAGCCTGCGGGTGGGTGCCCCCGACGTGGTAGGACTCGCAGAAGGCCTCCTGCGTGATCTTCCAGTTCGCGGGGATGACCTTGTGGACGTGGGCCGACACGTAGCGGTCGGCGAGGTTCCACCGTTCGAAGTGCCGGTCGAGGCCACCGATCCACTCCTCGAACGGGTCGGCGTCGAGGTCGGGATTGATGAACACGAAGCCTGCCCACGTCGCGACGCGGGCCTCGGGAAGACACAGCTCGGCGGGGTCGACGTGCTCGAAGTCCCACTCGGCCGGGATCAGCTTGAGCGAGCCGTCGAGGTTCCAGTCGAAGCCGTGGTAGGGGCATCGGAACGACGAGCAGCGTCCGGCGTGGTCCTTCAGTTGGCGACCTCGGTGCAGGCAGGCGTTGACGTAGGCCTTGATCTCGTCGGGGCCGGTCCGCACGACGATGTAGGAGAGCGTGGCGATGTCGTACACCACGTGCGAGCCGACCTCGGGCAGGTGCTCCTCCCGGCAGGCGAACTGCCACACGCGACGCCAGAGGCGCTCGATCTCGAGTTCGTGGACCCGCCGGTCGATGTAGCGCGAGTTGGGAATGTCAGCGTCGCCAAGCTCGGGCATCGCCCGCTCCCGGAGGACGTCGGGCACCGGGTACGGATCGGTATCGAGCAGCTCGTCGTAGCTGATACCCTGCCTGCTCCCTTGGCTTCCCGGCATCGGACCTCCTTGCGGTCTCCCGCCCCGGCGGCGGGGCGCTCGTCGCTGGCGAACGTGGTTACTTTAGAGCGACTCTATCTAGGGATGCGAATCCTCCGGGACGCCGTCGCGATCGTGTCCCCCACCGAGGATCGAGGCGTAGAAGCGCTCCAGTCGCGCCGACCACTCGTAGAGTTCGGTCGCCCAGCCGCAATCGCCACCACCGTCGATCATGGCGAAGCGGATGCCACCCGAGCTGGTTCCCCGGAATCCGGCCCGGCGGCGCCACGCCCACGCCGGGTCCGCGAGTGCGGCGTCGAGGTCGGCGACCGCACACGCCCGGTGATGCTCCCCACCCGGTCGCCGCAGTGCGTCGACGACGTCGCCGACCGCCGTCGGAGCACGGGCGAAGGTCGGCAGCGCCACACGTCCGGCGCCCGCGTCGACCAGCTCGACGAACTCGACCATGCTCGGCGCCGGACCGACCCCCGTGCGCAATCGACCGAACGCCGAGCGGTGACGCCAGACGGCGGCGTGCGCCACGTCGGCCCGGGTCGCCGGCGAGACGCCGACCTCGAGCGACGGATGCTCGCGCACGACGAACCGGTCGGCGACGCCTCCGCCGGTGGCCGCGGCGATCGCCGGCTCGAGCTGCGACACCAGCCAGGCCCGCTGTACCCAGGCGGGGCGGCCGGCTGTGGCGACCGGCAGCGACCAACGGCTGCCCGCCGGCTCCGGGCTTGCTGTAGTCAACATGCAGAAACCTTGGCATCGCCGTTCGGCTGTGCCAAGCTCCCGCCCATGGACGCCGCCGACCGCCAGCAGATCATCGACCTCGCGATCGCCTACACGTGGGCCCTCGACACCAAGCAGCTCGACGATCTCGACGAGGTGTTCACCGAGGACGCGACGGGCGACCTCCGGGGCGTGGCGTGCGCCGGACGCGACCAGATCAAGGCCCGGATCGGGGGCGCCGTCCTCCGCCTGGACGCGACCCAGCATCTCGTCGGCAACCACCAGGTCACGGTCGACGGCGACGAGGCCACCCACCGTTGCCACCTGCAGAGCCAGCACGTGCTCACGGGCTGCGAGGGTGGCGACAACTACATCGTCGGCGGCTTCTACCAGGATCGACTCGTCCGCACCGCCGACGGTTGGCGGATCGCCCACCGACTGATGCGACAGACCTGGACCGAGGGCAACCCCGGCGTCGTCGCCCGCTGACCACGCATCGCCCGACTCCGTTCCAGCACACCGCCCACAGAAAGCAAAGGCCCACGATGTCAGCGCCCCGCTCCACCCGAATGGTCGTCCTCAAGGCTCGCCCGGGATCCGGCGACCCGCGCCCCGAGCACTTCGCCGTCGAGACCCGCGAGCTGCCCTCGCTCGGCCCCGACCAGTTGGCGGTCCACAACATCGTGATGAGCGTCGACCCGTCGATGCGAGGCCGGCTCGACGAGGGCGAGAAGCAGTACACCTACAACTTCGAGATCGACGGCCCGCTCGACGGCTCTGCGATCGGCGTCGTCACGGCCTCGACCAGTGAACAGATTCCCGAGGGCGCCGTGGTCCGCCACCGAGCCGGCTGGCGCGAGGACGCCGTGATCGACGCCGCCGGCGCCCGGGTCCTCGATCTCGACCTCGCCCCGTGTGGCACCTGGCTGAGCGCCCTGGGCCAGACCGGTTTCACCGCCTGGGTCGGGCTGCGGGAGATCGGCCGCTTGGCCGAGGGCGACACCGTGTTCATCTCGGCGGCCGCCGGAGCGGTCGGCTCGGCCGCGGGGCGGATGGCGAGCCTGCTGGGTGCATCGACGGTGATCGGGAGCGCCGGCGGACCCGAGAAGGTCGCCCGACTCACCGACGAGCTCGGCTACGACGCCGCCTTCGACCACCGCACGGCCGACCCCCGCCGCGTGCTCGGCGACCTCGCCCCGGACGGCATCGACGTCTACTTCGACAACGTCGGCGGGCCCCAGCTCGTCGGCGCACTCCACAACATGAGCATCGGCGGTCGCATCGCCCTGTGCGGCATGATCTCGCAGTACTCCGAGAGCGGACGAGGCCAGGACATCAACCATCTGATCGAGGCCGTCCTGCGCCGGGTCACCGTGCGAGGCTTCATCGTGCGCGACCACGAGGACGTCCGTGCGGAGTTCGAGTCGACCGTGGCCGGCTGGCTGCGCAGTGGCGAGATGGAGGCCCTCCAGACGGTGACCGACGGGCTCGACCACGCCGTCGACGGCTTCCTCGGCATGCTGAAGGGCGCCAACACCGGCAAGGCGCTGATCCGGCTCGACACCGCCTGGGAGATCTGAGCGAAGCGCTACAGCACCGCGAAGCGCTACAGCACCGCGAAGCCGGGTCGCGCCCGGCGCTCGGCCCAGGCTCGCGCCGGGGCGCCCCCGAGCCAGGCGACGGCGTTCGCCACGAGGCGGCGGTAGTCCGGGTGCTCGAACGCCGCACGGCCGTGGCCGGGCAGCAGGACGACGACCGGTGATCGACCGATCGATGTGCACCAGCCGACGACCGACGCCGCCCCCGGCTCGAGTGCCGGTTGCGGGGGTGCGGCTCGACGGACACCGTCCGTCACCTCGTGGTGCGTGTCGATCGCGGCGTCGGGCGCGAGCGGGGCGGCGACCCGGAGCAGCGGTTCGTGGTCGATCGAGACCGGGCAGAGGTACTGCTCGTCGTCGATCGTGAACGGCGACACCCCGGCGGTCACCGGATGTGCCGCCACCGGTTGGAGGTCGAGCCGGCCCATGGCGTAGCCCGACGCGGGCCACGGCCGACCGCGCCAGCGCCCGGGGGCGTAGAGGAAGCGTGCCCCGACCGCGTCGGCCCATCCGTCCCAGGTCGGCCACGATGCGATCGCATGGTGCAGCACCAGCAGGCCGATCCCGGCCTCGCTGAGGGCGGCCAGGTGGGCGCGCTCCTCGGGGGTGGGGTCCACCGCCACCGGCTCGTGGCCCCGGGCCAGTTCGAGGCCGGCGATGTCGTAGCGGACCTCGACCGACAACGTGTCGAGGTCGAGGTCGGCGACGCCGCCTCGATCACACCACGCCCACCGGCCGACGCACGCCGCATCGAACAGGTCGGCGAGCGCCGCCTCGTCGTAGGAGTGGCCACCGACCACGACCGCTACCTCATCCGCTGCCCCCTCACTGCCCGTCCGCCCGCTTCCCACCTCGGTCATCCCTCGACCCAGTCGGCGAGGAGGTCGGGAACGGCGAGGTGCGCCGGCACGGCGTCCGGGCCGAGGACGCTCGAGATCGCCTTGTCGATCCAAGCGTGGACGTGCCAGATCCGCCGCTCCTGGTAGTTGACGACCGTGCCGCCGTGGGCCGCGTGGTCGAGGGAGGTCTGGATGGGGCCGAGGTTGGCGTAGTCCTCCTCCATGATCCGGTCGAAGCGTTCGAGTCTCGCCTCCCACAGCTCGCGGTGCGGGAGGTCGCCGTCGCCCCAGTCCGCGACGAACCAGTGCACGTCGAGGCGGCTGCGGCGGAGCCCGTCGGGCCAGAACACCAGGAAGGGGAAGCCTCGGGCGTCGAGTGGCGACACCAGGTTGGGGAAGATGCCGTGGGCGGGGTTGAGCTCGGCTGCGAGCAGGGGCGGGACCCGTTCGATCGTCGGCAGCTCGCTGCGACGATCGGTCCGCGTCCCGAACCGCACCGGCGAAATCATGCGCTGGTGCCCACGATCGAACAGCTGGACGACCGTGCCGCGGGTGTCGAGGGTGGGCGCCACCGTCGTCGGGTGGATCGTCCGGGCGTGGTAGACCTCCAGGAACGCCTCGGCCACGACCTTCCAGTTGCACGGCAACGACACCGTCGAGGAGGTCAGATGACGCAGCGGCGATGCCGTGAGGTCCTCCAGCAGGGCCGGGAGGGGTCGGAGATGGTCGAGGAGCGGCTCGGCGCCGTCGTCGAAGGTCACGAACCACCAGCCGCCCCACCGTTCGGCCCGCACGGGCGGCAGACCGCGAGTCGCCGGGTCGAGTCCGACGAAGTCGCGCTCGTCGGGCACGGCCACGAGGCAGCCCTGGAGGTCGTAGGACCATGCGTGGTAGCGACAGGTGAGCCGGCGAGCGGTGCCGGCGTCGTCCTGGACGACGGGAGCACCCCGATGCCGGCAGGCGTTGAAGAAGGCACGCACCTGGCCGTCGTCGCCCCGGACGAACAACACCGGGGCGCCGGCCACCGTGCGCAGCAGGTAAGCGCCGACGCCATCGAGTTCGCTCTGGTGGACCCCGTAGAGCCAGGTCTTTCTGAACAGTCCCTCCATCTCCAGCGCGTGGAACTCCGGGTCGGTGTAGCGACCGAGCGGGATGTCGGGCAGGGCCGGATAGCCGTCGGGCGGGCCCGTCCTCGCTGCTTCGAAGGCCGAACGTTCCCTGAACTCCTGCACGTGATCGCGCTGCATGGCATACCCCCGTCGCCCCTGACGACCCTGGTGCGTTGTGTGGCCTCTAACTGGACGTGCTACAAAGTTAGTCGCTCGGCGACACGAGGATCGACAGGGGGACGGAGACCGGTGAACTCAGCCATCGACGCGGCCGACGCAGCGAGCGTTGGCCCCAGTGGGCACGGAGATGTGACCATGGCAGGCGCCCCCGCCCCTGACCTGGACATCTCTTTCCCGGAGCCCCGACCCATGAGTGATCCCACCCCTGCCATCGTCGACGCCGTGCGCGACGCACGCGGCGCCCGCAACGGTCTGGCCGTGGCCGGCGCCCTCAACGCCGTCCGCCCCGAGGACCTGGCCGGCTACTTCCACACGAGCCTCGCCGACGACGTGGCAGCCGAGGCCCTCACCGAGGGCCTGCCGGCGTCGCCAGGCGTGGCCGCCGGCGCCATCGTCCTCGATGCCGAAGCCGCCGTCGCCGCTGCCGACGAGGGGCGCAGCGTCATCCTGGTGCGGCCCGAGACCTCGCCCGACGACGTGCTCGGCATGCAGGCCGCGGCGGGCATCCTGACGATTCGCGGCGGCCTCGTCTCCCACGCTGCGGTCGTGGCCCGTGGCTGGGGCATCCCGGCGGTCGTCGGGGCCGGCGAGGTCCACATCGACGAGGCGGGCATGACCGTGGGCGGCGTCCGACTCGGGGTCGGCGACGAGATCACGATCGACGGCTCGACCGGGCAGGTGTACGCCGGACGCCTGGCCACCGCCGGATCGGAGGCTCCGCCCGAGCTCGACACCCTCCTGGCCTGGGCCGACACGGTCGCCGACGGCTCGGTCCAGGTGCGGGTCAACGCCGACACCGAGGGCGACGCCGCCCACGGCCGCGACCTCGGGGCCAAGGGGATCGGGCTGTGCCGCACCGAGCACATGTTCCTCGCCCACGACCGCTTGCCGATCGTGCGTCGTTTCATCCTGGCCCACGACCCCGAGACCGAGGCCGAGGCGCTGGCCGAGCTCGAGCGGGTGCAGACGGTCGACTTCGAGCGACTTCTCGAGGCGATGGATCAGCTCCCGGTCACGATCCGGCTGCTCGACCCACCGCTGCACGAGTTCCTCCCCGACCTCGGCGAGCTGATCGCAGCCGAG
>JBPEXC010000449.1:0-6778 GCA_052032035.1 Acidimicrobiales bacterium
GTCCCGGGGGCCGTGATGGCCGCCGACGTGGTCGGCCTCGACGGCCAGGAGGTCGAGACCGTGAACGGCGAGTCGGTGACGATCACCGTCGACGGCGACACGGTCATGGTCGACGGCGCCACCGTCGTGACCACCGACATCGAAGCCTCCAACGGCGTCATCCACGTCATCGACGCCGTCCTGCTCCCCGCCGGCTGATCCCCCTCTCCGCCACGATCCGCCTCACCTGACGTCGAAGGACCGGGCGAGGCGGCATCGTGGCGTCTATCGAGCCGTCTTCGTCACCGCCTCTGCGGGTCACTCCCAGGCGGCGGTGACGAAGGCGGCGAAGGTCTCGCCGGCGGGGGCGTGCAGCTGCCCGCCGAGCTCCCGGGCGCGGCGCTGCAGCGCACCCCGCCGGCCGTCGACCACGAACCGGGCGTCGACGATCGCGGTCGCAGGCACCGCCGACGAGCGGTCGGCCTCGAGTCGGTCGAGCACCTCGCCGAGGACGGCGAGGTCGTGCTCGTCGCCGAGCACGTCGCTCAGCTCGTCGAAGCTCGCCACGAGCGGGCCGAGCAGGGCCGGTGCCGACGGCTCGAGGAGCCGCAGGTGGTACCAGGTGTCCTTCACCCGCTGCGGTAGTCGTGCCAGGCCTCCTCACCTCCGACGCTCACCGCGTCGGCCAACGCCCGTCGGGCCCGATCCACCACCCCCGCCACGCCGGCACGCAGCACGGCCCGCTCGTCGTCGACCCCGCCCGTCGAGGACCGGGGCCAGGCCTCGACGATCACCGCGCCGGCGCGGAGCAGCTCGGCAGCCGCGACGAGCCGGGGTGCGTCGCCGCGCACCAGCGCCGATGCTGCGTCGGAGCGACGGTGCAGTTCGTCCCGGATCGCCGACACGTCGACCACCACCCGCTCGTCGCCCGCCACCAACTCGTCGAAGCTCGCCGCCAGCGCGTGGGCGTCCCGCAGCGGCCCCAACTGCCGGGCTACGTCGCGGAACGCCTCGTTCGCCGGCCGGTAGCCGTCGCCGACGGCGGGCCGCACCAGGCGGGCCAGCCCGCGGAGCTTCTTGCAACACTTCCGGGCCTCGTGCACCGCACCGGCCACGTCGTCGCCCGGCTCGGTGACCGCCGACAGCGCAGCGTCGATCTGGGTGTGCGCCACCACCCGCGCCTGCTCGAGCAGCGGACCGCCGTCGGCCCGGCCGGGCGGCTCCAGTCGATAGTGGTCGTCGCTCCCCATCCGGCGTGCCCCCGATCTCGCGGCCGTTCGCTCCCTACTCTGACGGCGTGACCACCGAGACGACCAGGGGCGAACCTCACCAGCTGATCGGCTGGGCGTTCGTCGCGGCCCAGGCCGTCCTGCTGGTCGCCCTCGTCGTCCTCCCCGCCGGCGACGCCTGGCCGACGCCGGCCTGGCTCGAGTGGACCGGCCAGGGGCTGGTGTTGCTCGGCCTCGCCGTCGGTGCGGTGGCGGCGCTGCGTCTCGGGTCGTCGTTGACCCCGACCCCGGTGCCCCGCGCCGCCGGCTCGCTCACCACCGACGGCCTCTACGGACTGGTCCGCCACCCGATCTACACCGCCGTGCTGGTGATCGTGGTCGGCCTGGTCGTCGGCTCGGGCAGCGTCGGGCGACTGGCCGTCGGCACCGCGACGGTCGTGTTCTTCAACGCCAAGGCGGCGTGGGAGGAGCGCCGGTTGATCGAGCGCTACCCGGACTACCTCGCCTACGCCGCGCGCACCCCGCGATTCGTTCCGGGCCGGCGAGCCGTCAGTCGGAACCGCTGATCGGGGGAAGACCCATCGGGTTGGGGAACGGCAGCACACCCGACCCCGCGACGGTTCGAGCGGGACCGTCGACGAGGGCGAGCACGGCGTCGAAGGCGACGTCGCCCGGCCCGCCGAGCACCGCGGCGATGGCGCGACCGGCGAGCTCGTCGGTCATCGCCTCCACGTCGTCGCGCAGCGCGGCGCCGCCATCGCTCAGCGCTCTCCCATCGGCGCTGAGCTCGTCCGCATCGATCAGGCCTCGGCCGGCCAGGCCCTCGACCGACGCGCCCCAGTCGGCCTCGCTCCAGCCGCGGTTGTCGCGGAGCAGCTCGACCGGCACCCCACGCTCGGCGGCGAACAGCACATGGGCGTCGAGCCCCGACAGGTCGGCGGCGGCGAGCGCCATCAGGTGCCCGTCGCCTCGGTGTTCCCGCAACGTCGTGCACGTCTGCCACAGCTGCTCGACCGGGTCGTCGGGCAGGTCGACGCCGGCGTTGGCGGCGGCGAGCGGTCGCCCCAGCAGGTCGAGCGACGCCACCACCGGGCCGAGCTGCGCGACGACCGCCGGCGCCACGTCGTCGACCTCCGGCACGATGGCCCGCAGCGCCGCGGCAGCGGCGGCGCTCCGGGCGCCGAGGGCGTCGGCCGGCGTCGCGAAGTCCCACGCCGAGGGCACCGACCGCTCGACCATCGACGGCGCGAAGTTGGCGAAGGTGGCACCGACCACCCCGGCACCGACCGCACCCATCGGCGCAGCCCGGAACCCGAAGTAGCCCATCCAGAACCCCTTGAACCCCACCTCGGCGGCCGCCGCCCGCGACGCCGGGGCGAAGTAGGTGACCGCATGCAGGGTCTCGAGTCGCTGCCACAGGACGCGGGCGGGATGTGGTGCAGGGCGGGCGGGTGTCTGCGAGTCGTCAGCCATGCGCCGACGGTAGACGGCGTGCCATGATCCGCCCAGAAGGGGGAGTCGTCATGGGGATCGAGATCGAACCGTCGGGACAGGTGTGTGGGGCGCGGGTGCGCGGGATCGACCTGTCGGCCCCGCTGAGCGACGAGCTGGTCGCCGAGATCCGCGCCGCCTGGCTCGAGCATCACGTGCTCGCCTTCGTCGACCAGTCGATGGACGACGACGATCTCGAACGGTTCACCGAGGCGATGGGCGGCTTCGGCGTCGACCCGTTCATCGCCCCGATCGACGGGCGCGACCACGTGATCGCCATCGAGCGTCGAGCCGACGAGACGGCGCCACTGTTCGCGGAGAACTGGCACAGCGACTGGTCGTTCCAGGAGCGGCCGCCCGCCGGCACGTGCCTGTTGGCGATCGAGGTGCCCCCGGTCGGCGGCGACACCCTGTTCGCCGACCAACACGCCGCCCTCGACGCCATGCCCGGCGAGCTTCGCGCCCGGCTCGAGGGTCGCCTCGCCGTCCACTCGGCCCGGGGCGGCTACGCCCCCGACGGCATGTACGGCGAGGACGACCAGGCGACCGACCGGTCGATGGCGATCCGCCCGTCGGCCGAGGCGATGGCCACCCAGACCCACCCCGTGATCCGAGCCCACCCCGAGACCGGGCGGCTCGGGGTGTTCGGCTGCATCGGCTACATGATCGGCATCGACGGCGTGCCGGACGACGATGCGCGCGACCTGCTGATCGCCCTCCACGCCTGGCAGACCCGCGACGAGTTCGTCTACCGCCACCGCTGGGAGCCCGGGATGCTGGTGATGTGGGACAACCGGTCGGTCCTCCACCGAGCCACCGGCGGCTACGACGGCCACCACCGCCTCCTCCACCGCACGACGATCGCCGCCTACTGACCGAGCTACCTACTGACCGAGCCACCTCTTGACCGAGCACAGCCCCCTGCGACTGTGAGACACTGACCCCATGTGAAGTTGTGACCGACGTCACCCATCGAAAGGGGTCCTCATGCGCGTCTCCGAGATCCTGCTCAACAAGGGCAGTGAGACCGTCACCATCCGTCCCGACGACTCGATCGCCCACGCGGTCGAGCTCCTGCGAGACCACGGCTACGGCGCCCTGGTCGTCAGCACCGACGAGGCCCGCATCGAGGGCATCGTGTCGGAGCGCGACATCGTGCGGGCGCTCGGGTTCCGCGAGGACCTGCTCGACCTGGAGGTGGCGGCGATCATGACCGCCGACGTCGTCACCTGTGGCCCCGACGACCGGACCGACGAGCTGATGACGATGATGACCGAGCGCCGGGTGCGGCACCTGCCGGTCGAGATCGACGGCGAACTGTCCGGCGTGATCAGCATCGGCGACGTGGTGAAGGCCCGGGTCGCCGAACTCGAGCTCGAGGCCGAGGCGATGGCGCAGTACATCCACCACGGCCGCTGACCGGGGAGCACTGACCGGGGAGGGTCAACCCTCGACGGGATCGGTCGTCACGCCGAGCCGCCAGGCGACCGCGCCTGCGGCGACGGCGATCACACCGGCCACGGCGATGGCCGTCCGAACCCCCGCCGCGTCGGCGATCGAGCCGTCGACGAGGGCGGCGAGTGGTCGACAACCGAGGAACGCCACCGACCACCACGCCATCACCCGACCCCGCAGCGCCTCGGGCATCGCCTTCTGGATCTCGGCGTTGGTGCCGGTGACCCCGAGGAGGAACCCGGCGCCACTCACGGCCGCCCCGGCGAGCGCCATCGGTTGCGACACCGACACGGCCACGATCGCCAGCCCGGCCGAGGTGGTGAGCAGTCCGGCCGGCACGAGATGGTGACGACCGACGAGGCGGCGCAGTCGATCGGAGTTGGGGGCCATCACCGCGGCGCCGAGCCCGAAGGCGCCGACGAGCATGCCGACCAGCCCGTCGCCGCCACCGAGGTCATCGGCGAGGGCGGGCATCAGCGTCGAGAACGGGTCGGACGTCCAACCGACCGCGAGGGTGAGTCCCAGCACGCCGAGCACGGGGCGATGGTCGCCGATCCAGTGCACCCCCTCCTTCACGTCCGCCACGATCGAGGTGTCGGGCGGCGACGCCGGGGTGACGTCGCCTCGAGGTTGGAGGACGAGCAGCACGACGAGCAGCGGCACGAAGGTGAGGGCGTTGATCCCGAACGCCCACTCGGCGCCGAACGCCGCCACCACCGCGCCGGCCGAGATCGGTCCGATCCCGCGCGCGATGTTGAACGTCATCGAGTTGAGCGTGATCGCCCGTTCCAGGTCCCGTCGTTCCACCAGGGCCGGCACGACCGCTTGGAGCGACGGCAGGATGATGGCGGCGCCGAGACCGATCACGGCGGTGGCGGCGTAGATCGGCCACGGGCCGGGCAGGCCGTCGACCCCGAGCACGAAGACGGTGACCGCCAGGCCGGCGCCGCCCACCAGCGCGGTGGTCTGTCCGATCAGGAGGAGCCGCTGGCGGTCGAAGCGATCGCTGAGCCCGCCCATCCACGGGGTGAGCAGCATCGTGAAGGCGAACTGCAGCATCGACACCGCGCCGACGGCGGTGTTGGAGCCGGTGAGGTCGTAGACGACGATGCCGGCCGCGACGTTCTGGAACCAGTTGCCGACGTTCGACAGCGAGTTGGCGTAGAAGAACGTGCCGAAGATCCGGTCCGACAACAGCGCGCCGTAGGAGCGGGGCTCGCGTGTTCGATCGGCGTCGGTCGAGACGGTGGTGGCGGCCACGGTCGCCGACTCAGCGAGCGGCGGTGCGGATCTCCTTGACCGCCTGCACGAGGTAGCTGACCGTGAGCACGAGGAACAGGGCGCCGACGAGGGCGCGCACGTCGTCCTCCGACACCTTCGACGTCTTCTTGGCGACGGGGGTGGCGACCGTGTCGGCCACCTTCGTGCGCCATCCCTGGAGTCCTGCGGTTCCGAGCGTTCGTGCCTTCATGGTGTCGAGGCGTTCCCCTCCCCTGGCGGCACAAACCCGTCATCCGTCACGTCCCCGTAGGGTGGTCGGCCGTGCGCGTCGCCACCTGGAACGTCAACTCGATCCGCACCCGGCTCGGGCGGGTCCTCGACTGGGTCGACGCCCACCAGCCCGACGTGCTCGCACTGCAGGAGACCAAGTGCAGCGATGCCCAGTGGACAGCCCAATGGACAGCCCAATGGACGGCCCAATGGACGGCCCAAGGGACGGCGCAGTGGGCGAGCACGGGTGACGAGGCGGCCGACCCGTTCGCCGAGCGCGGCTACGAGGTCGCCCACCACGGCGTCGACCACCGCAACGGGGTGGCGATCGTGTCCCGCGTCGGCCTCGACGACGTGCAGCGGGGGTTCGCCGGACCGTCGTCGCCGCCCTACGACGAGCCTCGCCTGATCGCCGCCACCTGTGGCGGGGTCCGCGTCCAGTCGGTCTACGTGCCCAACGGTCGGGAGCTCGACGACCCCCACTACCTCTACAAGCTCGTGTGGCTCGAGCGCCTGCGCGCCGAACTGCGGACCTCGCTCGAGGGCGGACGACCGACGCTGTGTGTCGGCGACTTCAACGTCGCCCCCGCCGACGCCGACATCTACGACCCCAAGCGGTGGTGTCGCCGGACCCACGCCAGCCCGCCGGAGCGTGCGGCGATCGCCGCCCTGCTCGAACTCGGTCTGCGCGACGTCACCCGCGAGCACCTGCCCGACGACGGCGTGTTCACCTGGTGGGGCTACCGGCCCGGTCAGTTCGATCTCAACCGAGGGCTGCGCATCGACCTGGCGCTGGCCGACGAACGGCTGGCCGAGCGGGTGGAACGGGTGTGGATCGACCGCGACGAACGGGCGGGGGAACGCCCGTCGGATCACGCCCCGGTGGTGGTCGATCTGGGAGCGCCGACACGGTCGCGCGCCGGGGTATAGCATCGCCCGGGTGACGACGCCCGCAGGTTGGTATCAGGACCCCGCCGGAGACCCCAGTCTCCTTCGCTACTGGGACGGCGCCCAGTGGACCGAACACGTGCAGCCCGCCGAGCCGCAGGCGGCACCCCCGCCCCCGGCGGCCGAGCCGACCCCACCCCCGCCTGCGCCCGAACCCACCCCGGCCCCGCCGGCGCCGAGCGCCG
>JBPEXC010000045.1:0-1794 GCA_052032035.1 Acidimicrobiales bacterium
CTGCCGCACGACCTCGAAGCAGGCGACGGAGCTGGCCATCGCGACGTTGAGGCTGTTGAGTTGGCCGGCCATCGGGATGGCGGCGAGCGAGTCGACCCGCTCGCGCACCAGACGCGACAGACCCTTGCCCTCCGCGCCGAGCACGAGTGCGACGGGGCGGCCGTCCGACAGCGGCACGTCGAACATCGACACGTCGCCGCCCATGTCGAGGCCGACCGTGTGGACGCCGAGCTCCTGCAAGCGGAGGAGGGCAGCCGGGATCCCCCCGACCAGGGCCATGTCGAGGTGTTCGATGGCGCCGGCCGCCGTCTTGGCCACCGTCGGCGAGATGTGCACGGCGCGATGCCGGGGCAGGATCACCCCGGTCACCCCTGCACACTCGGCCGTCCGCAGCATCGCCCCGAGGTTGCCGGGGTCGGTCACCCCGTCGAGCACCAGCAGGAACGCCCCGTCGCGCTGAGCGAGATCGTCGGGGTTCTTCTCCGGGAGCTCCTGGGCTCGGGCGAGCACGCCCTGGTGCGACTCGGTGAGCGCCTCGGACTCGAACCGGCGACGCGGCAGCGGCCGGAAGGCCACACCCATCTCGTTGGCGAGCTCGGCGATGTCGTCGAGGATGTCGGCCGGGTCGAGATCGTCGATCATCAACACCTCCCGCACCCGCCGCCGCCCGGCGAGCAGCAGCTCCCGGACAGCCTGGCGTCCCTCGACCTGGTCGCCGCCGAGACCCTTCTTCGCCCGACGCGATCGGGTGCCCTGTTGTCCCTTGCCGCCACGGGGCGCCGAGGAACGACGTCCGCCCTTCGCGGCCCCGTCGGCTCCCGGCCCCTGCGAGCGGGCCCGCTGGCTCCCGCCCCGGCCCTGGTTGCGGGCGCCTCCCTGGTTCCCGCCTCGGTTCCCACCCTGACCGCGGCCGGAGCCGCCACGTGACGAGGGCTTGCGGTTGCGGTTCGGTCCACCTGCTCGGCTCATGGGTGTGTCTCCTCGGGAGTGGTTCGCAGCCCGGTCGTGGGCACGTGAGTCGTCGACACCGCGCGCTGCACGAGGGCCACCGCGTGGGACTGGATGCCGCCGGCGAGACCGTCGACGCCCTCGGTCCGCTTGCCCTTGATCGACACCGGGGCGCCGCCGAGGGCGGCCGACACGTTGGCGATCATGGCGTCGCGGTGCGGGGCGAGCTTGGGGGCGTCGCAGATCACGGTGACGTCGGCGTTCACCACCTGCCAGCCGTCGACCTCGACCGTCGCGACGGCCCGGCGCAGCAGTTCGATCGAGTCGGCCCCGGCGTGGGCGGGATCGGTGTCGGGGAACAGGCTGCCGATGTCGCCGGCGCCGCACGCCCCGAGGACGGCATCGGTGACGGCGTGGGCGACCGCATCGGCGTCGCTGTGCCCGGCCAGGCCCGGCGAGTCGGGGAACGCGACCCCACCGAGCACGAGGGTGCGCGTCGGATCGTCGGTCCACGGGTGCACGTCGAAGCCCTGCCCGATGCGGATCGCCGGCGGAACGGGCCGCGACGCGGGATCGGTGGCGCTGGGATCGGATGCGGAGAGTTCGGACATGGGTGCGGCCGTGGTTCGTCGGGCCAGGACGGCGGCGGCCTGGGCGAGGTCGTCGGCCACCGTGATCTTGAAGTTGGTCGGGTCGCCGTCGACGTGGGTGACCGTGCCGCCCGACGCCGCCACCAGTGTGGCGTCGTCGGTGGCGTCGTCCTCACGGGCGTGGGCGGCGCGCAGCACCTCCAGGCCGAAGCCCTGCGGCGTCTGCACGGCGACCAGGGCGCTGCGGTCGACGGTC